>JBDSGI010000199.1:0-2738 GCA_039919035.1 Opitutaceae bacterium | reverse complement strand
GCTTGGTTGCCATCGCGGAGGTCGACGCTGCACCAGATCGGCGCGCGAGTGATGGTGCGGCTAGGCCACTGGCGGTTGGGCAAATCAACGCTTGGGAAAGGACGGTATTTGGTGACGGGAGCGGGTTGCATGACCGGAAAACAAAAGGGACGTTGGAGGAAATCTTGGCGGAAGGCCGCCGGGGGAGACCGGACGGATTATCATCACACCGCCGGCGGCGGCGGAAAGGCAAACCAGACCACGCACGACCGGCCGCTGGGCGGCATCCTCAAAGGTCGTGCGCCGAACTAAGTCGAAGGGCCTGCGATGAAACGTGCATCCGAATGCACAGGTGGTAGCCGAGGGCCGCGCGACAAGTCAAGGGCGGGTTCGGGCGGCTCAAGATTCGGTCGTAACCCGCTGCGAAGAGGCACGTCTTGCCAGTTGTGCATGTCATTGCCTCCATCCAACTATGCCTGACGACGCCGACCCGCCGTTCGATCTGGCTGGCTGCCTTGAGCGGGTGCGCCAGCGAGATCAGGACGCTGCCCGCGACCTGGTCGAGCATCTTTATCCGATGGTCATCCGGATTGTCCGATCGCATCTCCCTCGTCGCGTCCCCGAGGAGGATCTGGCTCAAGAGGTGTTTATGAAGATGTTTACCCGCTTGGCTCAATTTCAAGGCGCGGTGCCGTTTCCCCACTGGGTGTCGCGCATCGCAGTCACCACGTGCATCGATCATCTGCGCGCCCAGAAGCGCCGGCCCGAGTTTCGCTGGGCCGATCTTTCGGAGAACGAGGCTGACGTGCTTGATGCGGTCATGACCAACGAGCGGGATGTGCCGGCCAACGACGCCATGGCGGCGCACGAACTCGTCCACAAACTTCTCGGCCAGCTCAAACCCGACGACCAACTCGTCATCCGTCTCCTCGACCTCGAACAAAAAACGATCGCCGAGATTGCTGGGATCACAGGCTGGAATCAATCGCTCATCAAAGTCCGCGCCTTTCGCGCGCGACGGAAGTTGCGGAAACTTTTTCTAGAACTACAACGCAAGGAGAAATCATGAATCGAAATTCCGACGACCCGCGGCATCCTTGGATGCGCCTCAACGCCGCTGCCCGAGCGGTGCGCGACCCGCGTGATACCGCCGCCCCCTTTGGTTTCGCCACGCGCATCGTGGCGCTCGCCCACGAGCACGGCATGGTCTCGCTCTTGGAGCGGATCTCCCTGCGCGCCCTCGGCGTCGCCTGCCTTCTCGCGATCGCCAGTGTGGCGGCGAACTATCAGGCGCTCCTGCCCGGCAGCGGCGCGCCGATCCCGGCCCATGGAATCCACGAAGAATTCGACGCGAGCCCGGTCCGGGATGCGGTCACAGTCGTGCTCGACTTGGCGGACTGACGGATGGACAAGCCTTGGAAAGTTGTGTTTGCGTTCGTCGGCGTCTTCATCGCCGGTGCGGTGTTTGGCGGGTTTTTCACGCTCCGCAGCACGCTGCGCCGGCCGAGCCCGGAGGTCGTGACCCTTCCGGCGGCTGTCATACCCGTCGTGGCTCCGGTGCCCGGTCCGACGAAACCCGGCCTGCCGCGGGTGGGAATTTCGGCCGCGCTTATGCGGCAGTTCGCGCAGCGGCTCAGCCTCACGAATGACCAGCGCGAGAAAGTCCGCCCGATCTTCGCGCGCTGGGGTGAGGACTTTCAGCATCTCCGTCAGGAAAACGAGCGCCAGCAGCAGCAATACCTCGGCGACAGCGTCCGCCTCAGCGAGCGGATGTTTGGCGATGTTGCCGCCATTCTCAGTCCGGAGCAGCGCGTGGAACTGGAAAAGATGAGGCGTGAGTCCGAGGAGCGCGTCGAGCGCGAGCGTCAGAAGCGGGTTGAGACCAACAAGGCCGCCGGCAAGGCGGCCAATAAAGCGGCTGATCCGCTGCGCAATTTGGTGCGCCCAGAGAAAGACAAGGGGAAGAACAGCCCCGGTCCCTGACGAGTGGGTTCGCCGCACGCGGTGCGGCGCTCGAAAAAGGGATTGCGCTGCGAGCGAGCGCCCGCATGGTTCACTCCGGCCAGGTGCCATGCATGGGCAGACGCGTGAATTCCGCCAGGACCGGAAGGTAGCAACGGCAGCGACGTTCTCCTAGTGCCGTGGAGTGCCTGGCCACTTTTATTTTTCGATTTGGAGTTTTCGATTTTCGAAATTCGCGTTCTAGCTGCTCGTAGTGTCTTCCGCCGCCTATCAAGTCATCGCCCGCAAGTGGCGCCCGCAGACGTTCGCCGACCTCGTCGGGCAGGATCACGTGGTGCGCACGTTGACCAACGCGATCACGCGCGGTCGGATTGCGCACGCGTATCTCTTCGTTGGTCCGCGCGGCACGGGCAAGACGTCCACGGCGCGGATTTTCGCCAAGGCGCTGAACTGCACCGATGGCCCGAAGGCGGATTTCAACGTCAACGATCCTGCGTGCGTCGCGATCGCGGAGGGGTCGCACCTCGATGTCATCGAGATTGACGGCGCGTCGAACAACGGTGTTGATCAGGTGCGCGACCTGCGCGAAACGGTGCGCTACGCGCCGGCGCAGGGGAAGTTCAAGGTCTACATCATCGACGAGGTGCACATGCTTTCGGCGGCGGCGTTTAATGCGCTGTTGAAGACGCTGGAGGAGCCGCCGGCGCACGTAAAGTTCGTCTTCGCCACCACGGATCCGCAAAAGGTGCTGCCGACGATCATATCGCGTTGCCAGCGCTTCGACCTCAAACCGATTC
>JBDSGI010000198.1:0-3698 GCA_039919035.1 Opitutaceae bacterium | reverse complement strand
AAAAGATTCCGTTCACGATCCCCTCGACCGCCTGATCGATCGGCGCGTCGTCGAAGACGATGTTCGCCGCCTTCCCGCCGAGTTCCATCGTCATCTTCTTCTCCGTGCCCGCGAGCGAGCGCATGATAATCTTCCCGACGTCGGTCGAGCCCGTGAACGCCACCTTCGCCGCAATCGGGTGCGCCATCACGGCCGCGCCCGTCTCGCCGGCGCCGGTCACGAAATTCACCACACCCGGCGGCAACCCGGCGTCTTGAAAAATCTCCGCGAGCTTGAGGCCCGTGATGCTGGTGGTTTCAGCGGGTTTCAGCACGACGCAGTTTCCCATCGCCAGTGCGGGCGCGAGCTTCCACGCCAGCATGAGCAGCGGAAAATTCCACGGGATGACCTGCCCGACCACGCCCAGCGGCGCGACGCCGCGGCCCGTCGCCACATACTCGAGCTTATCCGCCCAACCCGCATGATAGAAAAAATGCGCCGCCGCCATCGGCACATCGAAGTCCCGCGACTCCTTGATTGGCTTTCCGCCATCGAGAGTCTCCGCGACCGCAAACTCCCGCGCGCGGTCCTGCAGCAGCCGCGCGATGCGAAAAAGATACTTCGCGCGCTCACGGCCCGCCATCTTTCCCCACGTGGTATCGAAGGCGCGCTTGGCGGCCGCGTAAGCGGCCTCGACGTCTTCCTTACCCGCAAGCGCGATCTCGGCGATCTTCTGCTCGTTGGCGGGATTGATGGAGTCGAAATATTTCCCGGCCTTCGGTGCAACAAACTCGCCGCCGATGAAAAGATCGTAGCGCGTCTTCAGCTTCGGGTCCGCCGTCTCCGGCGCGGGATCAAATTCCCAGAGGTCGCCAAAGATCAACTCGGGCGCGGGGCGCGAGGGGCGCGTGGTTTTTTTCTCGGAAGTGAGGGTAGGCATTTTTTGAAACCACTAATACACACTAATGAAAGGGAAGGGGTGGAATTTCGACGGATTGGATTCCTTAAATTCCCGGCGATTAGTAAAGATTAGTGGTTAGTTAATATGATTCGGCGGCCTCGCTGAAATAATACGGCGCTTGGTAGGCCCCGGTCTTTTCTTTTTCCAGCTGGCGCAACAAGTCGTTCAGCAGGGAGCTCGCCCCGAAACGATAGCGCTCGTTGGTGAGCCACGCGTCGCCGAGCGTCTCTTTGATCGCGACGAGAAACTGGAGCGCCTGCTTCGCGGTGCGGATTCCGCCGGCCGGCTTCATGCCGATGGCGACGCCGGTATCGAGGTAGAAGTCGCGGATGGCCTCGATCATCACCTGGTTGTTGCCGAGCGTGGCGTTGAGCGAGGTTTTGCCCGTGCTCGTCTTGATGAAGTCGCCCTCGCGAATCACCCGCATGGCGAGAAACGAGGCGGCGCGGATGTTGTCGTAGGTCTCAAGTTCGCTGACCTCGAGAATCACCTTGAGCGCCGCGTCGCCACACGCCTGCACGACGGCGGCGAGTTCGTCCTGCATCTCGCCAAACTCGCCGGCGAGAAACGCCCCGCGATTGATCACCATGTCGATTTCATCGGCGCCATCGGCGACGGCCGCTTTCACCTCGGCCAGCCGTGTGCGCAGCGGCGCCTGCCCGCTGGGAAACGCCGTGGCGACCGAGGCAATGCGCACCCCCACATCACTGCCCAGCGCCTTGCGCGCATGCCGCACCATCGCGGGATAAACGCACACCGCCGCGACCTGCGGCGCGCCAAGATCGGCGTCGTGCGGTGCCAGCGCTTTCTGGCAGAGCGACGCGACTTTGCCCGGCGTGTCTTTTCCCTCGAGCGTCGTCAAATCGACCATCGAGATCGCCTTGCGCAGGCCCCAGACCTTCGCCGCCTTCTTGATCGAGCGCGTGGTGTATTTCGCCACGCGCTCCTCGACGCCGACGGCGTCAACCGGGCCGACTTCGTCGAACAGCCGCGCCCATGCAGCGGGGGTGGATTTGGCCAACATGGGTGGCACTATCGGCCTGCCCTCCTCTGAAAACAAACGAAAACTCCCGGCCGCCTTGCCAGGGTTGCATGATCGCCGTGAGCCACCATGGTCGCCGGTTGTGTCTCGCCTCGCCGTGCTCAACGCCTTCCGCCTTGCCGCTGCCGCGGGCTGTCTCTCGGTCGTCGCCTGCCCGTTCGCTGCACCACCGCACTACTCCGGACCAATCGTTGCCGGTGAAATTGAAGCGCCCACCCGACTGGAGACGAGCGGGCTAGCCACCTCGATGCGCTCGCCGGATGTGCTGTGGTTGCACGACGATAGCGGCGGCGCCGCCTCGCTCTACGCCATTACCACGAAGGGGAAATCTGTCGGCACGCTCCATCTCCGCGGCGTGAAAAACGAAGACTGGGAGGACATCGCCTCCTACCAGCAAGACGGCAAAGCGTGGCTCCTCATCGCCGACGTCGGCGACAACGACGCGAAGCGCTCGACCGTGCAGCTCCATGTGGTCGAAGAGCCGCCGCGCGACCAACTCAGCCCGACCACCGAGCTACGCGTGCGCCCGGCTCGCACCCTCACGCTTCGCTACGAGGACGGTCCGCGCGATTGCGAAAGCGTGGCGGTCGATCCGGTCGAGGGGGCGATTTACCTGCTGAGCAAGCGCGACGATCCGCCCCGGCTCTATCGTGTGCCACTGGCTGCCCCGGAAACCGGCGTCCAAGTCGCGCGCTTCGTCCGCACCGTCAAGGGCGTGGTCGGGCCCGTCGCGGTTGACTCGATGCTCAAGCATGTCGTCGGCAAAAAATTCTCGTGGCCCACCGGCATGGATTTCTCGCTCGATGGCCGCGCCGCCGTCGTGCTGACCTACGGCGAGCCGCTGGTGTTCTCGCGCGCTCCCGGCGAGACCTGGGCCACCGCCTTCGGCCGCGCGCCGCTGCGACTCCCCTTCCCCGGCCTGCCTCAGGCCGAAGCCGTTTGCTTTTCGAACGACGGCCGCACGATCTTTGTCGCCTCGGAAATGACCCGCACCTTCGCCCGCTACGATCGCGAGACAAAATAGGCCCGCGTCCCGCCACCGCTGAACCCCTTTCTCCGCCCAACCAGAATCCCAAATACTCCCTATGAAAAAAGCCCTGCTCCGCCTCCTCGCCCTCCTCGCCTTCGCCGCCGCGACGATCCACGCCGCCGAAGACAAAGCCATCGCCGGCGTCCGCGCCGCGGACGACGAACGCCTTGCCGCCACCAAAGCCGCCGACCCGAGGCGGCTCGACGCCATCTTCTCCGACGACCTTCACTACGCGCACTCCAGCGGAAAAATCGACACCAAGGCCTCCTACGTGAAATCCCTCGTCAGTCGCAACACCGTCTACGAGTCGTTCGACTACAAGGAGCGCAACTTCAAGGTCGCCGGCCCCGGTGTGGTGCTCATGAGCGGCCGAGTCCTCGTCAACGCCGTCAGCAACGGCCAGAAAGTTTCCAACGATCTCAACATCCTCGCCGTCTGGCGCGAGGAAGGCGGCAAGTGGCGCTTCCTCGCCTGGCAGTCGTGCAAAAACCCGCCGGCCGACACGGCGAAAAAATAGCTGCGGCACCTAGCCCAGTTTCTCGCGCAATTCCTTGTAGCGCGTGCGCCCCATCGGGAGGCGCGCGCCGCCGCTCCGCTCCGCCTCGTAAGGACCGCCTTCGGGCGCACGCACTCCCGTCAAAACCCGAAGCCGTTTCAGGTGATCACGACGTCAATCGCCACGACTT
>JBDSGI010000197.1:0-4721 GCA_039919035.1 Opitutaceae bacterium | reverse complement strand
GGCTTGCGCCGTCGCCGTTCCTCTCGGACGCTGGGCGCAACGTCTCGCCGCCTCGACCTAATCCCAGCGCATGTCCGCCCGCTCCGATCTCGTCTCCTTTCCCATCACGCTCCGGCATGAACACCGGTTGATCTTCACCCGCGAGGTCTTCGCGCCGGACAACGACACGCTCGCCAACGTGCTCCCGCCGCGCGAGCCGGGCGGCATGGCCCGGGCGATCGTGTTCTGGGATGCCGGCCTCGCCGCCGCGTTTCCCGACTTGGTCGGCCAAATGACGCGATGGTTCGCCGCCCGCGCCGACCGCGTGCGCCTCGAAACCGAGCCCATCGCGCTGGCGGGTGGCGAAAGCGTGAAAAACGATTTTCACCAACTCGAACGCGTGTGGGCCACCATCAACGCGGCCAAACTCTGCCGGCACTCGTTCGTGATCGTGATCGGCGGCGGCGCGGTGCTCGACATGGTGGGCTTCGGGGCCGCCACCGCGCACCGCGGCATCCCGGTCGTGCGCCTGCCGACGACCAGCTTGAGCCAAGGCGACGGCGGTCTCGGCGTGAAGAACGGCGTAAACTATTTCTCCAAGAAAAACTGGCTCGGCGCCTTCGTCGTGCCGCACGCGGTGATCAACGACCTCGCGTTTCTCCACGGCCTGCCGCCGCGCGACCGCCGCGCCGGACTGATTGAAGCGCTGAAGGTCGCGCTGATTCGCGACGCAGCGTTTTTCGACTTTATCGCCGAACGCGTCGAAGCGCTCGCGCGCTTCGAACCGGAAGCCTACGAGGCCGTCATCCGCGAAAGCGCGCGCCAGCACATGGAGCACATCGCGACCGGCGGCGATCCGTTTGAGCGCGGCTCAGCGCGGCCGCTCGATTTCGGCCACTGGGCGGCGCACAAGCTGGAGCAACTCTCGGAGTTTCGCGTGAGCCACGGCGAAGCGGTCGCCGTCGGCATGGCCATCGATCTCATTTACGCGCGCCGCGTTGGCCTGCTGCCCGAGCCGATCGCGGAGCGTATCCTTGGGATCATCCAGCGGCTGGGCTTCGAGTTGTTTGCTCCGATCAAAGAGATTCGCGGGCCGAGCGGACGGCAGGACATGCTCGACGGCTTGGAGGAATTTCGCGAGCACCTCGGCGGCCGGCTGACGATCCCGATGATTCGCGCGCCGGGCGACCGGCTCGACGTGCACGAGATGGACGGCCCGGTGGTGAAGGCGGCGTTCGACGAGTTGCGCGCGCGTTATGCCTGAGTCAGCCCAGCGCACCGCGGTCCTCAATGTCGTCGGGCTCACGCCGCGACTCATCGGCCCTCACACGCCGCGTCTCGCCCAACTCGCCCAGGCAGGCGGGCTCATTCGCGTGAAACCGGTGCTGCCGGCGGTGACCTGCACGGCGCAGTCAACTTACCTCACCGGCCTCCCGCCGTCGGGCCACGGCGCCGTCGCCAACGGCTGGTATGACCGCGAACTCGCCGAGCACCATTTTTGGAAGCAGTCGAACCACGTCGTGCGCGGCGAGAAGCTCTGGGAAAAGTGCCGCGCCGCGCAGCCGGGCTTCACCTGCGCGAAACTTTTTTGGTGGTATAACATGTATTCGACCGCCGACTGGTCGATCACGCCGCGGCCGATGTATCCCGCCGACGGCCGCAAGTTCTTCGACGTTTACTCCCACCCGCTCTCCATTCGCGACGCGATCAAGCGCGACCTCGGTGAGTTTCCGTTTCCCGCGTTCTGGGGCCCGCTGGCCGGCATCGCCTCCTCCGAATGGATCGCACGCTCGGCCGAGTGGATCGAGGAGAAGCATCGGCCCGACCTGTCGCTGGTTTACCTCCCGCACCTCGACTACAACCTCCAGCGCCTCGGACCCGACGATCCGAAACTCGCCGACGATTGCCGCGCAATCGATCGCGTCGCCGGCAACCTGATCGACTTCTACGCAAAACGCGGCGTGCGCACCATCGTGCTCTCGGAATACGGCATCACCGCCGTGAAGCGCTCCATCGCGCTCAACCGGATTTTCCGCGCCAAGGGCTGGCTCACGATCAAGGACGAACTGGGACTTGAGTTGCTCGATTGCGGCGCGAGCCAGGCCTTCGCCATCGCCGATCACCAGATTGCGCACATCTACGTGAACGCTCCCGCGTTGCTGGGCACGGTGCGCGCGGCGGTCGAAGCGGTCGATGGCGTGACGCGTGTGCTAGGCGCTGAGGAGAAACGCGCCGCCGGCCTCGACCACGCGCGTTCGGGAGATCTCGTGGCATTTTCAGCGGAGGACGCGTGGTTCACCTACTACTATTGGGACGACGACGCCAAGGCCCCCGACTTCGCGCGCTGCGTCGATATTCACCGCAAATACGGCTACGACCCGGTTGAACTCTTCCTCGATCCGGCGATCACGCTGCCGAAACTGAAAATCGCCGCGAAGCTGGCGAAAAAGAAACTCGGTTTCCGCACGCTCATGGACGTGATCCCGCTCGATGCTTCACTCGTGAAAGGATCGCACGGCACCTGTCCTGCGGATTCTGCCGAGTGGCCGGTGCTCATCGGCACGGGCAAAATAGATGGCGACGGCTCCATCGAGGCGACGGCAGTGCACCAACGCCTGCTCGCGGCGAGTTTGGGTTAAGCGAACGCGGCGAAGAGCAAGCTCGCGCCCTACGGCGGAAATGTAGGGCGCGAGCCTGCTCGTTGCCTGAATCATGGGCTGGAGCGGAAACCTGGATGATTCTCTGCACAAAAAAGGCCGGCCCTGAGGGCCGGCCTTGGAAGTCGTCACGCGCGCGGCTGATCAATATCTCGCAGTGAGCGAGAGCACGGCGCGGCCGGGCAGACCGCGTTGTTGGTTCGCGGGGAAATATTCGATGTTGCCCATGTTTTGCCAGTTGATGGCGGCCGTCACAGGGCGGCCCTCCCACTTCCAGTCGTAGCCGATCGCGGAGTTCCAGAGGACCTCGGAGGGGAGATAGAGCTTCGGATTATTCGTCCGTTGTGCCTTCTTGCCGGTGTAGTTGAAACCGCCACCGATCCACAGCCCCTTGGCCGAACCGGTATTGAAGCTGTAGCGCGCCCAGAGATTCGCGAGCTGCTTCACGGTCGCCTCCGGGTGGGCGCCGAGGAAGACTTCCTCGCCCTTCGGCACCTGGCGCACGCGGATATCGTTCAACGCGCCGCTGGCGTAGATCTGCAGGTTGTCGAGCGGCGACCAAGTGATGTCGGCCTCGATGCCGTTGCTGCGGTCGAGCGTGCCCTGGAGGCTGTTGGTCACCGTGACACCGGTCGTCGTGAAGGAATTAAACCGCAGGATGCGATCGCGTTGATCGATTTGGAACACCGCGATCGTCGACGACACGCGGCCGTTGAAGAGATCCGTCTTCACTCCCAGCTCATAGCCTTTCGAGGTCGTGGGCTTCGCCGCGCCGATCGGCACGTTTTCCTTGGTCAGGGCGGCAGCGTTCAGCACGAACGATTCGCTGTAGGAGCCGTAAACCATGACGTCGCGGGTTACCTTGTAGCCCACACCCAGTTGCGGGGTCGTTTTGTTGCTGGAAACCTTCGCCAAGCTCGTCGCCAAGTTGAGGTAGTTGTCGGTCGAGCCGCTCGCCTTGTTGTAGCGCGCGCCGAACACGGTCGAAAGGCGGTCCTCCAGAAAGCTCAGGTTCAAGACGCCGTAAGCGGCACTGCTGCGCGTGACCGAAAGATTATTGGTAGTGAGCGGCAGCGTCGTCGGTTCAAAATCCGTCGTGCGATCCCAAGTCGAGGGATTCTTGATATCCCACACCGGGAAGAACTGCGCGGTGGCGGACTGGCGGAGGCGGCCGAAGCCACGGGACTCGCTGTAGAACGCGCCGAAGAGCGGCTTAATCTTGATGCCGTTGAAGACTTGGTTGCCGGCGACCTCAACCTGCGAGGTTTTGCTTTGACCGAAGGATTCCTGCAGCCGTTTGCGGCGGCCGAGCTGGGCTTGCGGCGCGAGCGTGGCGAGATTGATGTCCTTGAGCAGATCGGCCGCATAGGCACGGGCGGCGATCAAGTAGTTCGCGGAGGAAATCGGCAGCGTGGCGCCCGCCGGGTAATAGCTCGTCGGCACGGTGATACTGACGGCACCGAGGCCGGTCAGCTTCTGCGCCGTGCGGTTCTTGCTCCAGTTGAAATTCGCGCGTGCGGTCCACGTGTCGCTGATCTTCGTGGTGAGTTCGGCGTTGAGCGTCTCGTAGTCGCTAAAGCGATGGTCGTTGTTCGAAACGTAATTGAACGAGCGCGGGAGCGGGTAGTAGGAGAGGAAGCCCGGATCGCTGTTGTCGAGCGGGTTGATCAGCAGGCCGGTGGCGCTGAGGATACCGCTCGCCGGCAGCGCGGCAACAATCTCGGTATTCGGCTTGAGGTGGGCCTGCGGCGGCGTCTCGCGGCGGGAAAACCACTGGTAGTCCACCGTCAGTGCCACGCGGTCGTTGATACGCCAAGTCACCACTGGAGCGAGCACCGTCGTGCGCTGCTTACCGGGAGTAATGTATTGGAAGCCGTTTTCGAAGGCGCCGTTGAAGCGGAAGAGCAGGGATTTGCCGGCGATGGGCTGGTTAACGTCCAGCGTCGTGCGCCAGAAGTTGTCCGTTCCAACCTGGGCACCCACAGTGGTAAACGGTTTCGCGCCCGGGCGCTTGGTGATGTAGTTCACCGTGCCGCCAGGGGCGACTTGACCATAGAGGACGGACGACGGGCCTTTGACGACCTC
>JBDSGI010000196.1:0-5988 GCA_039919035.1 Opitutaceae bacterium | reverse complement strand
TGGAATTCTACGCCGACCGACCACGCGAGGCCTGGCCTTATGCTGCCAACGGAGAACTCGCCATGACCACCGCGCCGCTCGACGGCCCGGCGCTGGCTGCGGACGGCGGCCCGGCAAAACCCTTTCCCCTTTCCGGCGCGCGCTGGGGTCACCTGCATCTGCGTGCCATCGACCTGCCGCGCAGCGAAGCGTTCTATCACGACACCCTCGGTCTCGAGGTCACCCAGCGCTCTTACCCCGGCGCCCGTTTCATGGCCGCCGACGGCTACCATCATCACCTCGGGCTCAACACGTGGACTGGCTCGCGCCTCCCCTGGCCCCCCAATGCACTCGGCCTGGTCAGCGCCACCTTCGCACGCGCCGGAGTCGCCGCCGCCCAGCGCGTCACCGCGCCCGAGGGCTATTCGCTTCGCATCGAGCCCTTGCGCTAAACCAACCTCACAGCACCAACGCAATCTGCACGCCGGGGCCGTGCACGCCCTCGATTAGAATACCTTCCACATCGGCTGTCTTCGACGGTCCCGTGCACCAAACCACGTTCCGATCGGTGCCGAGCGCCGCGACCGCTTGCGTAAGATCGGAGAATATTTCCGCGCGCTCCACCACCGCGACGTGAACCCACGGCGCCAGCGCGCCCAGTCGGCGCGAAGTCGTGGCATCGTTCAAGATGATCGTGCCCGATTCCGCCACGGCGCCCGCCGCGCGGGTGAGGCCAAACGCGTAGTCGTCCACCCGCGCGCGGTCGAATTCCAGCTCGACCTTGAAGTCAGTGCCGAAATGCGACGCCAGCCGCGGCCACAGCACGGGATCGCAGTAGCCGTGCAACCAGCCGCCCGAGCGCAGCTGCGCCACGAGAGCGCCGATATCAGTCAAGGCTGAGCCGCCGACCCGCTTGATCCGCTCGGCAAACAGCTCCGTCAAGTCGCGACCGGAAATGAGCGACCGCATCACGGCAATTTCCTTGTCGTAGTCGGGCAGCGCGGCGCGCGTGCGGAGCGGGGCAAGCGCCCCGCGCACGCGGGAGAGGATGGCTTCGCGGTCGTCAGTCGGCATGTCAGGTTTTCTTCGGCGTCAGTAGTTTTTCCCGGCCCACGAGATAGAGCACCACGCCGATGACGGCGAACGGCAGGAGCGACAACAAGTCAGCGTTACCTCCCTCGAAGAACGGATTGTGGGCAGTCGACCACTTCGCGAGCGCCGCATCGAACTCGTCCAGCACCCCGGCGAGAAAGGCAATAATGATGCCCGCGATCGCGCCACCTGCGATGTAGCCGGATGCGAGCAGAACGCCGGGACTTTTATCGCTCTCCGCCGCGTGCTCCTCCTCGCTGAGATGCGCCCGGCTGGCGTGACGCTTCATCGAGCGATCCACGAGCCAGCGCACGAGCCCGCCGATGAAAATCGGCGCCGACGACGACAGCGGCAAATAAACGCCGACGGCAAACGCGAGCGCCGGCACAAACGACAACTGCAGCGTCACGGCAATCATCACGCCGAGCAGCACGAGCGCCCACGGGAGCTGCCGGTCAAGAATACCTTTGATGATGTAGGACATCAGCGTGGCCTTCGGCGCATCGAACTTGCGGACCTCGGAGCCGTCGGGCCGTTTCGTGAACGTGCCGTTGATACCGGGATCGACGAGCCACACGGCGGCGCCCTGATTATCCACCAAATAGCGGCCCGGCTGGCCTCCGACGCTGTCGGTTTTCTGCCAAACGAAATAAGTGTTCGTGTCGCCCCGCGCCTGCGGCCCCTTGAGCGGCTCCTGTTTCGCCAGCTGGGTCACATCGGTGCGGAGCCCGGCGGGCGCAATCTGCGAGATTGGCACATACACGGTTTGAGCATCGTTGAGTTTCAAAAGAATCGGCCCAAGGCACACCGCCGACAGCAACGAGCCGGCAAGGATGGCGATCTGCTGATATTTCGGCGTGGCGCCGAGCAGATGACCAGTCTTCAAATCCTGCGAGGTCGTGCCGCCGTTCGACGCCGCGATGCATACGATCGCACCGATCGACAGCGCCGTCACGTAGTGAGTGCCGCCCGTCCAGCCGACGGCGAGAAAGATGAGGCAGGTGAAGAGCAACGTCGCGACCGTCATGCCCGAGATCGGGTTGGACGAGGAGCCGATTTCGCCCGTCAACCGCGACGACACCGTCACAAACAAAAATCCGAACAGCACGATCAGGAGCGCGCCGAGGAGGTTCATCTGCAGCGCCGGCGCAAACGTGATGACGGCCAGCAGCACCACGACGCCCACGCCAACAAATTTGATCGAGAGGTCGCGCTCCGTGCGCGGCACCGCCTCACCCGACCGGCCGCCGCGCGAAAGCCCGATGTCGCGCAGTCCTTCGCGCAACCCGTGCCAGATGGTGGGCATCGACTGCACGAGGCTGATGATGCCGCCCGCCGCGACCGCACCCGCGCCGATGTAGAGGATGTAGGCGCTGCGCACCTGATTCGGCCCCATGTCCGCAATCGGAATCGTGCCCGGCGCCAGCGGCCCGACGATTTTTTCGCCGAAGAATTTGATCAGCGGGATGAGCAACAAATAGCTCAACACACCGCCCGCACACATAACCGAGGCGATGCGCGGGCCGATGATATAGCCGACGCCGAGCAGCGCCGGCGACACTTCAACACTCACCGAACCCGCCTTGAACGGCGGGCCGAAAACTTTTTCCGAGACATCCTTCCAGCACTTGAACGCGATGTTGAGCGTGGTGTAGAGCAGCCCGATCCCGAAGCCCGCGAAGATGACCTTGGCGCCCGGTGATTTTCCCAGGCCCGCCGCCTCGGCCGCGCGCATCTCCGCCTGGGCCGATTCACTCGCCACCGCGCGGCACTCCGGCGAGGCGCCCGCGATCAGGACCGCGGCGCAGGCCGTGCCTTCGGGGTATTTCAAAATCCCATGCTCCTTCACGATCAATGCCCGCCGCAGCGGAATCATCATCAGGATGCCCAAGAGGCCACCAAGCGCCGCGACCAGCAGCACGAGCGACAACTCCAGATCGAAACCGAGAATCATGATGGCCGGCATCGTCACGCCGATGCCAAACGCGAGCGACTCGCCGGCCGAGCCGGCCGTCTGCGTGATGTTGTTTTCGAGAATCGTGGAATCGCGAACGCCGACCTTCGAAAGCCCGCGGAACATCGCCAGCGAGATGACCGCGACGGGAATCGAGGCACTCACCGTGAGCCCGACCTTGAGCACCAGGTAGAGCGACGACGCGCCGAAGATGGTGCCGAGCACCACGCCCGTAAGCACGGCGCGCAGGGTAAACTCGCGCATCACGACCGCATCGGGGATGAAAGGCTCGAATTTTTTCGGGGCGCTCATGGTTTTGAAGTAGGGCCGGTCTCTGATCCACCCAGGCTAGGTTTCTCTTTTGGGCCAAGGGCGGGTCAGGGACCTGCCCTACGCTTTCGATCTTTCATCCATTTCCGAAACTCTCCGCCCCGCCACGCCGGCAACGAACGCTTGTCCGCCCAGGCCTGGAGCGCCGGCACCGGGATCAGTTTCGTCGGCACGTGATTCATGAGCTTGCCGCCAAACAGTGCGGCCCGCCACGCGGTCGGCTGCGAGGCCATCAGCGCCCACGCGCCCATCGGCGGCGTGCCCGGCGACGGCACGTTTTCTTCCTTTGCCTTGTTGCGCAGCCGGAGGAGCAAATCGGGAATCGGGATATTGACCGGGCAGACTTCGTGGCAGGCACCGCAGAGTGACGAAGCCTTCGGCAAATCCGCGAGCGCGGGAAACTTTTCGCCCGCGAGCAACGGCGACAGCACCGCGCCCACCGGCCCCGGATAGACACTGCGATAGGCATGACCGCTCGCCTGCCGATAAACGGGACACACGTTCAAGCACGCCCCGCAGCGAATGCAGCGCAGGATCTCGCGGCAGTCGCTCGCGAGCACCTCGGTGCGGCCGTTGTCGACGAATATAACGTGCATCTCCTCTGGGCCGTCGGGCTGCCCGGACAATTTCGGCCCGCCGATAAACTCCGTGTAAACGGTCAAATCCTGCGCCGTGCCAGAGCGCCCGAGCAGATTGAGCAGCAGCGAGAGATCGCGATCGCGCGGGACGATTTTCTCGATGCCGATGAGTGCGATGTGGCACTTGGTCGCAGCGAGGCAGAAGCGCGAGTTGCCCTCGTTGGTGACGAGCACAATGCGCCCGCTCTCGGCGGAAACGAAATTCGCGCCCGTGAGCCCAACGTCGGCCGCGAGATACTTGTGCCGCAGAAAATGCCGCGCGCGCCGGGTGATCGTGGTCGGGTCATCGTTGTAGGCGCCGAGGCCCTCGCGCTCGAAACTCTGCGCGATCTCGCGGCGATTTTTGTGAATGATTGGGCGGACGATGTGGCTCGGATGATCGTGATCGATCTGGATGATGAATTCGCCGAGGTCGGTCTCGACCGCCTCCATACCGTGCTTCTCAAGGTAATGGGCGAGTTCGATTTCCTCGCTCACCATGGTCTTGGCCTTGACCATCTTGGTCGCGCCGCGCGCCTCCATGATGCGGCGCACCGTCTCGCATGCGCTCTCGGCCGTGCCGGCCCAGTGCACCTGCGCGCCGTTGGCCTTCAGCTTCGCTTCGACCTGCGGAAGGTAGGTGTCGAGGTTCTCAATCGCGTGCTGCTTAATTTCGCCGGCGATTTGGCGGAGCCGGTTGGGATCGGTGAACTGGTCGAAGAGCAGCTTCGTGCGCTTCTCGTGCGTGGTTTTGGTGCTTTGGTAAACGGACGCGCGCGTGTCCGCCTTCAGCTCCGCCGCAAATTGATCGATCTGTTGGAAACGCATTTTTTTGAAAACTACTAATGAACACTAATCGTGGGGAATTTTCAGGAATTCATTCCCGTCCATGAGTGGGCATCAGTGGTTACCAGGTTGGAGCCTCTAGCGCATCGGTGGTCAGCTCGGTCGCTCGAACTTGAGCGCATCGCGCAGCACCTGCGCGAGGTGCCGAGTCTTGATCGGTTTGCCCTCTTTCTCGGCTAGGCCGCCCATGTGCATCATGCAGCTCATGTCACCCGAGACGAACACGTCGGGCTGGGCCGCGCGCACGTGGTCGAGCTTCAGGCTGCCCATCGCGGTGGAAATATTGGGAAACGAAACGGAAAACGTCCCGCCGAAACCACAGCATTGCTCGCCCTCGCCAAACTCCACGACGCGCAACCCAGCGATCGCGTTGAGCAGCGTGAGCGAGGCCTCGCCGCTTTTCGTGCCGCGCGAGTGGCAGGAGCGGTGAAACGCCACCGTCGCGTCGTAACGTCCCGGCCAAGCCGTCACGCCGAGGCCATTGACCAGAAAATCCGCGAGCTCCCACGTGCGGCGACCGAGCGCCTCGACCTCGCCGGCGTCCTTTTCCTTTTCGAATTCGAGGACGGCGCCGTGAAACATCATGGCGGCGCAGGAGCCGCTGGGCACGACCACCGGTTCGTCGCCCGCGAACGTCTTCACGGTATGCCGCACGACCTTGCGCGACGCGACCCAGTCGCCACCGTTAAAGGCCGGCTGCCCGCAGCAGGTCTGGGCCTCGGGGAACAATACCTCGACGCCGACATGCTCGAGGACTTCGACCGTGGCGGCGGCAATATCGTCGTAGAAGGCATCGCACAGGCAGGTGGCCATGAGCTGGACGCGTTTGCCGGTGATGGGGGTGCGCTCGGTGTTGAGCATGAAGGAAAGACGAACGGTGCGGCGCGCCCCCGACCTTGCAACCGAAAATCCCCCGCCGTTGCGTGGTGAAAACGCGCCAGTTCTTGGTGTGAGAGCGGCTCGCGAATTTGCCGTGACCGCGCGCATCGGGTGGCATTGCCTCCAATCCAGTTTTCCACTTTTCGAATTTCCGGCTTTTCCAATTTTCAATCACCATGCCTTCCCCGATCTATTCCGCCGCCATCGATCTCGGCGCCACCAGCGGTCGCGTCATCCTTGGCCGGTGGGCGAAAAACCGCCTCACCCTGACGGAGGTGCATCGCTTCCCTA
>JBDSGI010000195.1:0-7539 GCA_039919035.1 Opitutaceae bacterium | reverse complement strand
TCGCCGAGTTTGCGGAGGGCGACGCGCGCGGTGCCGCTGGGTTCGTCGTCGTCCACGACGGGTTTGCCGGGATTCAGAGGGGGATCGAAAGTCAGATCGAAATCGACGTCGGTAATCCGGGCGAGGCCGAGCGCGACGCGCATCGGCTCCCGGAGACTGGCGGTCACGCGTTCGATGGTGCGACTCTCGCGGCCCACCGTGATGAGCAAAACGAGTTTTTCGGTTTGCACCAAACGCGCGGCCTCGGGGCGCAGCGCGACTTCGTAGGTGATGGCGTGGGGCTGCTCGGCGCGCACCGTGGCGCGGGGGAAATCGAGTAGATCCTCGGGTGGTTTGTTGGCGCGTTTGCGGGGTTTGCGATTTCTGCTGTGCTGGATGTCTCGGCGCTGTTCCTCGGTGGGCGGCTGGCCGTTTACTTCGAGCAGATGCCAGCGGCGATCATCGGGGAGCGAGGGATCGTAGCGCTCAAGGCGTTCTTCCTTCACAGAGCCATTGTTGTGGAACGTGCGGGCGCGTTGGGTGAAGGCGAGGTCTTGCTTCCCTGCGGTCCAGTGCTCCACCGCGGCGTGGAGCAGCATGGGCGTGTCTGCGCGCGCGGCGCCGGGCAGCGCGGTGAGACAGCACAGGGCCAGGAAGGGCAGTCGGGAGCGTCTCATGGCGGGGAGTTGGACCCTGAAACGGCGGACGAGTTCGGCGATGACGCGGAAATGAGGGCGATGAAATCTAGGAAACTCCGGGCACTCTAGGCGGCCGGGGCTGACTGTTTCTTGTTACATGCGAACCAAGTCTCCACTTCCACCCACTCACGAAAAGAAGGAAAAGGCAGCTCGTCGTCGGCGAGCGCCGGACGCGCGGAGAAAAATCGTCATGCCGAAGCTGCGCGAGATCATCCGCAGTCCGCGCGCGTGGCGCATCGGCGTGGGGGTGTTGGTCGTGGGCGCGGCGTTGGTGGTGCTGCAGCGGTTCATCGACGTGGACGCCGTGCATGCCTACGCGGACCGCCAGAATGCAGCGGTGGTGTTTTCGCTGCTTACGGTGCTGCCGTTGGTCGGGTTCCCAGTGAGCGTGCTGCACATCGCGGCGGGAATCCGTTTCGGCTTCGGACTCGGCATGGCGCTGGTGACGCTTTCGATTTTCCTGCAACTGCTCGCGAGCTACGCGCTGGTGCGGATGTGGCCCAATGGTTTCGCCCGCCGTCTCGCAAAGGTGCGCGCGCGCCTTCCGTCGGCGGCGCATGGCACGATCTGCCTGTTTACACTCCTGCTGCCGGGCGTGCCGTTTTTCATTCAGAACTATACCCTGGCCATGATTCGCGTGCCGTTTCGCACCTATCTCATGTATTGCCTGCCGCTCCACACGCTGCGCTCCGTGGTGACGGTGGGGCTAGGCCAGCAAAGCGGGCACTTTACGCCCGGAGGGCTGGCTGCGCTGGGTGCTTACTGGGGGCTGGTTCTGGTGGCATCGTGGTTGGCCTACCGCCGGTTGCAGCGGCAACTTGAAGATCGACCAGCAGGGGCAGGTGGTCGGACGCAACCCGCGTGAGATCGGTGCGGGGCACCGTCACTGCGAGCGGCTCGAAGTGCGCCGAAACGAAAACGTGATCGAGGCGCAGCAGCGGGCGGGAGGAGGTGAAGGTGTTGAGCGGGCGCCGGCCTTTTTTACCCTTCTGAATGTCGCGCAGGCCGGCGGCGGCGATTTTGTAAGGCGCGCTCCCCGGGATGGAGTTCATGTCGCCGCAGAAAATCACGGGCTCGTCGGCAGGGATGCCGCCGATCCATTCCGGGCCCATCAGCGTTTTCATCTGCAGAACGCGCTCGTGGGGACCGAGCCCGAGGTGGGTGACAATGACGTGGACGGCGCTCGCGTTGACTTGGACGCGCGCCCACAAGGCCGCGCGCGGTTCCTTCCAGCGACTGCGGCGATCGGAGGGCAGCAGGACGCGCTTCACCACCTCGAGAGGCCAGCGGCTCAGCAGCGCGTGGCCGTAGTGTTCGTTGTCCACGGTGACCGTCGGGCAGAACACGGCGTGGAAGCCGAGCTCCTCCGCGATGATCGCCGCCTGATCCTCAGCGCGGGACCGCCGCCGGCCGAGATCGACTTCCTGGAGTGCGACAATGTCCGGCTGGTGGGTGGCGATGGCGCGCGCGACGCGGCGGGGCGAGACGCGGCCATCCATGCCGGAGCAGCCGTGGATGTTGTAGGTCATCAGCCGCACGTGGAGCGGAGGGAGAGGCGGCGCGCTCGACGAGGGGAGGCGCTCGCGCCGGAGGTGATGACGGATCGCGGCGCGCAGGGCCGAAGGGCGAATAAAGTCCGCGGAACTGGCGGGTAGGCGGGTGTGCGGCGGCAGGAGGACGAAGCCCTGGGTCTCCTCCGGTCCGAAGCCACCGTGCGCGCCGAGCTCTTCGGCAAAGCTCCACGGTTGATCCCACGGGGACCAGCCGAGCAGGACGAGGTCGCCGGCGTCGGGATGCTTGAAGAATCCGACAAGGTCCTGGGCGATCTCGGCGCGGATCGCGGGCGGATGGGGGAGCAGCGCGGCGACCTCATCCGGCACTTTCGTCTCGCCGCGGGCGTGCAACCACGTGATCGCGCGCGGTTCGCCACCGCACAGGACGCCGGGGACTTTTCCCTCTTGGACGAGTCTTCGCGCGAGGGCGAGACGTTGCTCGCCGGTCTTCGCCTCCGCGAAATAGACGTGGCCGACGGGACCCATGGCGGCGACGGAAAATGTTTTTTGCTCCACCTCGTTCAGGGCATCGGTCGCGCGCGCGCGTTCGTGCCGCGCCAGATTGCGTGGGCCGCGGGAGAGCCACGGCCGGGCCGGCCGGCCCTGGGGGCGGGCCGTCCACCCCGCATCCTGTTTCCACGCGGCGTCGAGGCACGAGCGGAGCACCGCCTCGATGCCGCCGGGCCGACCGGGAAAGAACCGCGTATGTTCCTGCCCGTGATCGGAAAAGATCCACACGGCGTAGTCGCGGCGGCCAGAACGATGCGCCGCCCGGGTGAGCCGCTTGATGGCCCGATCGATGCCGCCGAGACTGTAATGGGCGAGACGCGAACCCGGGCCGCGTTGATGAGACTGTTCGTCGTAGCCGACGAAATTGAGATGCACAATCGGCAGACCGCGCGCGACGTCGATCTGGCCGCTGATCATGAGCAGTTCGCGGAGGCCGACGGCGACGAAGACGCGGGACAGGAGCAGCATGAGTTCGAGAGCGGGGCGGCGACCATGCGCAATGGCGCGCACGGCGTCGCTCAGCGCCACGCCGAGTTCGATGAGCAGGAGCCAAAGGATGCGCAGTGCGGATGGAAAGTTGAGGAGAATGAAGACAAAAATGTTTCGAATCTTCCCCGTGCGCCACATGTCCCCGATACCGATGCTCGCGGCGCAAAAGTGACTTTCGGTCTGGCTCGCTCCGCCCGTGTAGATGTTGGACCACGAGCTGCCGCCCCGAAGCAGACCCTCGGCTTGTTTCGCGCAGGCGGCTTCGCGTTGCTTGGCCCATTCCGGATCCCACATGCGCCCGATGATTTTCTTAGAGCGGTCGAGAAAGCTGAAGGCGGGGACCGCGGAACGGACGCCGTAGTAGAGTTCGGCCTGCACGGCGGGGGTCGTGGTGGGGAGGCCGGGATAAAACGTGTGGAGCTGGTAGCCGTTGCGACGCTGCAGACGACTGAGGAAGGGCATGCGGCCGGTGGCCACCGCGTGCTCCATCTGTCCGCGCGCAAGCCCATCGATCTGAATCAGGAGCAGGCCGGGTTCCTCTCCCGTGTTGGTGGACGGCGTGAGGCCGAGGTGACGGATGGCCCACTCGCTGCGGCTGAAACGCCGACGGGTGCGGTGGATCCAGGATTCGACGGCGGCGAGCATGGGACGCGGGCGGGTCAGGACGCCTTGGCCTGCGCATCGGGCAGGAGGGCGGCGGCGACGGCTTGGGTTTTGGCGGCGAGCAAATTCCATTCTACGACGATGCGGTCGAGATAGGTCTCCCAAGGATTCAGCTCGTGACTGGAGCGGCGCTCCTTCGTCAGCTGCCGGACTTCGCGATAGAAATCCAACGCAAGCTCCGTGCAATGCTCCCGCGAAAAGTGAGCAGCGGTGGCGCGGGCGGCGCTTTCGAAACGGCTGCGCAGGGCGGAGTCGGCCGCGATCTGACCGATGTGGTCGGCGAACTGCTCGGCCTTGGTGCGGGAGGGGAGAAGGAAACCATTTTCGTCGTGGCGCACGACCTCGCGCACGCCGTTGGCGGAGAGCGCGACGACCGGAAGCGAGGCCGCCATCGCCTCGGCGATCACCATGCCCTGCGTCTCACTGCGCGACGCGAAAACAAACACGTCCATCGCGCGATAGGCGGCGCACAGCGCGCTGCCTGTCTGCTTGCCCGCCATGATCACCTGTCCCGCCACCTTTTGCAGGGCGAAAATTTGGTTGAGCTTTTCCGTCTCCGGGCCTTCGCCGACGACGAGGAATTTCGCGGCGGGATTGCGCTGGAGGAAGAGCACGACGGCGCTGGCGAGGTAGCCGAGATTTTTTTCCTTGGCCAGGCGGCTCACGCAGCCGACGACGAAGGCGCGCGCGGGGATCTTGAACCGGGTGCGGAATTTCTCGCGGTTACCGCGGGCAAACGCCTTCACGTCGATGCCGGTGGGCACCACCCGAATCGGCGCGGTGACGCCGCGGCGCTTGATCAACTTCGCGATGCTCTCGCTCGGCGCGATGACGCCGTCGCAGAGATTCGCGAAACGCGTCGGCAGATCGGCGGCGATTTGCTCCAGTGCCTCCGAGTCGAAGGGCATGTAGTGAACGTAATCCTCGTAGCGCGTGTGGTGCGTGAAGACGATGGGGACATTCTTGTTGGCGGCCACGCGGAGCGCGGTGTCACCGAGGAGAAACGGATGGTGGGCGTGAATGATGTCGGCCTTGAACTCGTCGAGCCGGGTGGAGAGGGCGGCGGCGAGGGGGAGGCGCACGGAGAAATCGCTGCCGTTGAAATTCGTGATCGCGGCGACGCGCTCGACCATCGCCTCGGCGCGTTCCGGCGGCGGGCGCCCGGGAAACTCCGGCGCGACCACCAAGACCGAGTGCTTCCTCCGGCTGTATTCGTCGGCGAAGGTGCTTACGGAACGGGCCACCCCGCCGACGTGCGGGAGGTAGGTGTTGGTCATCATGCAAATGTTCATGGCGAAGGGGAATGGGTGAAGTGGAACGTGCCGGGGTCGGTCGCGGCGCGGGTGAACGCGGAAAATCCCGGGAGCGGCACGTCGAGCGTCGGCGCACGGCCGCGCCACGTGCCTTCGACGGTGACGGTCGCTCCGGTGCCGGCGGGAGCGATGCGCACGGTGATGGCGCCGAAGGAGGTGAGCGTCGGACCGAACGAGGCCCCGTCCGTCTGCCACCACTCGGGCCGCACGCCGGCGGCGATGACGAGCCGGTTGCCTTCCTCGCGCACGAAACAATTTCGGAGCAGGAGCGCCCATTCGGCGGCGGCCCAGATGTGCTGGCCGTCGCCCATGCAGCCGCCGTGTGTCCGCGGGTGGACGGCCTCGGGCCATTGTCCCGTGGGCGAGGCGAGATCGACGACGCACTGAAGGAGTTTCCAGGTCTCCTCCGTCTGACCGGCCCTCAGGCGCACCTGCGCGAGGTGGAGGGTGAGATAGGGGTTGATCCCGGAGTGGATCATATTCTGGAAAAAGCCGCCTTCGAAACTGGAGTGGTCGCGAAGATAGTCGGCGGTGAGGAGGATGCGGCGATCGCCGGGTGCGAACAGTTGCAGCGGATAATCCGCGACGAGCGAACCGACGGCACCGGCATCCATTCGGCGGGTTGGCGCGGCGGGAAATGCGCCGGGGAAACGGCGTTGCAGGCCGGAGGGCACGGAGCGCTCGATGGCGGCGATGAAGTCATCGGCCTCGCGGCGCAGATCAGCGGCGAGCGGCGCGTCGTCTTTCTCGATCAGGTTGGCCGCGCTCCGCAGTCCAGCCACGCCCCAGAAATCATCCCAGTAATAAAAATCGTTCGGTCCGAGATGCTCGGCGCTGAAACCCGCGGGGAGCAGCCCGGCCTCCGGGCGTCCGGAATCGGACGGCAGGCGCTTCCGTTGAATCCAGCGCGCGCCGCGGGTTACGGCGGCGAGCCACTCCGGCGGGAGGGGCTCACCGGTGAGTCGGGCGAAACGTTCGAACATCCAGAGGGCTTCGCCGTTGGAATCCCACTCGCCCTCCTGCGAAAGGAAATATCCGTCGCGCCGCTGGCGGGGCGCGAAGCCGGCCATGGTGTGACGGACGCGCTCCACGCCGCCCAGGGCGAGCAGCGCGTGGAGGATGAAGACGGCGTCGCGAAACCAAAACCGTTTGTAGGTGTAAGGTCCGGGAAAAACGTCGTCGCCGGTGTGAAGCACGACGTTGGCCACGGCGAGGTCGTAGAGGCGCTGGATGCGAGCGTCGGCGACGCGGAGTTGCGCGAGGCCGGCCAGCTCGCTCGACCACGACGGCAGGCTTTTGTAGTGGGGCTGACGTTCGCGTTTGAGTTCGTCGAAGATAGGAATGCGGATTTCGAGGGGACGCTCGTGGAGCTCGGCGGCGTCGAAGAGAGCGGCGGCCGTAACCATACCGACCGCACACCTCATCTCGGCGACGTCCCTGGTGGAGTGTTGGAGCAGCTGGCAGACGTCGCCATCTTCGTAACGCGAGAGAACGAGACGGCGCGGCGCGCGGTCGAATATCACGGGATTGCGCCGGTTGATGAGCACCCCCGGCGCGTCGGTCTGGGGAGAAATGTGTTCGATGAAGCTGACGCCCTCGGGATTGTAGGGGCGGATGGCGACCACGACCGAGCCCCGCGAGCCGGCAGGCGTGGTGACGCGGATGCAGCAATGCGGATGACCGTTTTCAAGGCGCATCTCGACTGCGGTGGAGATCGCGGCGTCGGGCCATCTCGCGTGGGAACGAAGGCGGAGCGTCGTGTCCAGCGAAAGTTCCTGTTCGAAGTCAGAGCCGGCGAGTTTCGACGGTGCGAGCAGTTCGCCTTTTTCCGTGACAAACCAGAAGTCGAGCGACCAGCCGTCGAAGAGCGGCGTCACGAGGCCGCGGGGATCGACGATCGGATAGTAGGGCACACCGGGCAAACCGACGGCGGTCCAGTTGCGGTGAGTGAGATTGATGTGGCTGAACGAGAACGCGCGCGGGATGAACGATACATCGCCGGGATTGAACTGGCGCTCGACCCAGTAGGGCCAGATCCAGTCGAGGTTGTTCTGAATGGCCTTGGTGTTGATCAGGCCGCGGGCGTGAAAAATAATGCCGGCGCGGAGCAGCTCGACGGGTTCGCCGACTTCGGAGGGTTGGGAGAACCCGCGCAATTTCGCGAGCAACCCGATGGGATCGAGAAAACCATACGACCGTGCGGCGCGGGTGATAAGCGAACGGGCGAGCCACGATTTCAGTTCCATGCGGATAACCCTATTGTAAGCAGCGGAGGCCGAAAGTGCCGACCGTGCGGAAACTTGCTCCGGGAACTGCCGGGCGCCGGCTTAGGCG
>JBDSGI010000194.1:0-5682 GCA_039919035.1 Opitutaceae bacterium | reverse complement strand
GGATAAACCTTGGAGCCGGGCAGCTGGCCGCCTTCACCGGGCTTCGCGCCCTGCGCCATCTTGATTTGGAGTTCGCGGGCGTTGACGAGGTATTCGCTCGTGACACCAAAGCGGCCCGAGGCGACCTGCTTGATCGCGGAGTTTTTCGAATCGCCCTGCTCGTTGGTCCAAGTGAAGCGGGCGGGATCTTCGCCGCCTTCGCCGGTGTTGGATTTGCCGCCGATGCGGTTCATGGCGATCGCGAGCGTCTCGTGCGCCTCGCTGGAGATCGAGCCGTAGGACATGGCGCCGGTCTTGAAGCGCTTCATGATCGCCTCGGCCGGCTCGACTTCGGCGAGCGGGATGGGCGCTTGGTTGCTCTTGAAGTCGAGCAGCGAGCGGAGCGTGCAGAGCGCCTTGCCCTGATCGTTGACCAGTTTGGCGTAGGATTGGTAGGCGGGCTTGCTGTTTTGGCGAACCGCCTTTTGCAACGCGTGGACCGACTCGGGCGTGAAGAGGTGCGCCTCGCCGCTTGAGCGCCACTGGTAAAGCCCGCCGACGGGCAGCACGTGACCGTTGACCGCCCGCTCGGGATAAGCCGCGCGGTGGCGCATCAACACTTCCTGCGCGATGACATCGAGGCCGATGCCGCCGACGCGAGAGGGCGTCCACGTGAAATAGTGATCGATGACATCCTGCCGGAGGCCGAGCGCCTCGAAAACCTGCGCGCCGCGATAGCTCTGGATCGCGGAGATGCCCATCTTCGACATAATCTTCACGACGCCCTTGGCGGCGGCTTTCACGAAATTGGCGCACGCCTTCTTATGATCGATGCCGGTGAGGAGACCCTCGCGGATCATGTCGTCGATCGTCTCGAACGCGACGTAGGGATTCACCGCGCTGCAGCCGAAGCCGATCAGCAAGGCGAAGTGGTGGGGCTCGCGGGCGTCGCCCGTTTCGAGCACGAGAGACACGCGGGTGCGCAGGCCCTCACGAATGAGATAGTGGTGCAGTCCCGCGATCGCGAGCAGGGACGGGATCGGCGCGGTATCTTTGGTGACGCCGCGGTCGGAGAGAATCAGGACGTTGACCTCGTCTTCCTCGATCATGCGACGGGCCATGATGGAAAGTTCCTCCATCGACTTCGCGAGGCCCTTCTCGCCGCGGTTCACGCGGAACAGGATGGGGAGCACGCCGGTCTTGAGGCCGGGCAGATTGGTGCGGCGGATCTTGGCGAACTCCTCGTTCGTGAGCACGGGCCACTTCAACTCGACGCGACGGCAGGCCGTCGGCTGCGGGTTGAGCAGGTTGCCCTCGGAGCCGAGGCGCGTCTCGGTCGCGATCACGATCTCCTCGCGGATCGAGTCAATCGGGGGGTTCGTGACCTGGGCGAAGAGTTGCTTGAAATAATCGTAGAGGAGACGCGGCTTGTTGGAGAGCACCGCGAGCGCGGCATCGTTGCCCATCGAGCCGATGGCTTCGACGCCATCCTTGGCCATGGGCGTGATGATCATGCGCTCATCCTCGAAGGTGTAACCAAACGCGATCTGGCGCTGGAGGAGCGTCTCGTGATTGGGCTGCTCGACCGTCGGTGCGTCCGGGAGATCGCTGAGGTGGACGAGATGCTCGTTGAGCCACTCGCGATACGGCTGGGCGCGCGAAATCTCGCGCTTGATTTCCTCGTCCTCGATGATGCGGCCCTGCTCGGTGTCGACGAGGAACATGCGGCCGGGCTGGAGCCGACCCTTTTGAATTATCTGATCGGCGGGGATATCGAGCACGCCGGCCTCGGAGGCCATGATGACGAGTCCGTCCTTGGTGACGTAGAAACGCGAGGGGCGGAGGCCGTTGCGATCAAGGATGGCGCCGATTTGCTTGCCGTCGGTGAACCCGATTGAGGCGGGGCCGTCCCACGGCTCCATGAGGCAGGAGTGGTATTGGTAAAACGCGCGGCGGTCGTCGTCCATCGACTCGTGGTTGGACCACGGTTCGGGGATCATCATCATCATGGCATGCGCGAGCGGGCGGCCGGCGAGGACGAGGAGTTCGAGCGTGTTGTCGAACATCGACGAGTCGGACCCGTTGGGATTGATGATCGGGAGGATTTTCTGGATATCGTCGCCGAAGACCGGGCTGTCGAACAGCGCCTGGCGGGCGTGCATCCAGTTGATGTTACCCCGGAGGGTGTTGATTTCGCCGTTGTGGGCAAGGTAGCGGTAGGGATGGGCGCGCTCCCAGCTCGGAAAGGTGTTAGTCGAGAAGCGAGAGTGGACCAGCGCGAGCGCCGACTCCATCAGCGGGTGCTGGAGGTCGGGAAAATAGTTGTCGACCTGATCGGTCGTGAGCATGCCCTTGTAAACGAGGGTGCGCATCGAGAGGCTGGCGACGAACCAGTATTCCGAGCCGGCCGTCGTGGTGGTGCGAATCTCGGTGTAGGAGCGCTTGCGGATGACGTAGAGCTTGCGCTCAAAAGCGAGGTCGTCGGTCAAATCCGCGCTGCGGCCGATGAAGGGCTGGCGCATAAACGGCTCGCACGAGAGGGCGGTGTCGCCCAGCGAGGCGCTGTTGGTGGGCACGGTCCGCCAGCCGAGAAAGGTCTGGCCCTCGGCCTGCACGATCTGCTCGAACTTTTCCTCAATCTTGCGGCGGAGGGTCGGGTTGCGCGGCAGAAAGACGAGGCCGACGCCGTATTGGCCGGCCTCGGGCAGCGCGATTCGCGAGGTCGGGCTCTTGCACGCATCGGCGAAAAACTTGTGTGGCATCTGAATCAAGATGCCGGCGCCATCGCCGGTGTTGATTTCGGCGCCGGACGCGCCGCGGTGGTCGAGATTGCGGAGAATCTGGAGGCCGTCGGCCACGATCTTGTGGGACTTGCGGCCGTGCATGTCGGCGACAAAGCCCACGCCACAGGCGTCGTGCTCAAACCAGGGATCGTAGAGACCTTGCTTTGCCGGCAGGCCAGGCGGACGGGCGGGGACGGCGCGGGGCAGTGGCTGATCGCTGGTGCTTAGGTTCATGTCGTCGAAGTCAGAAAGTGGAGGGAATGGCGGCGGGCAGGCCGCCCGTAGAGCAAAAAAAGGGCCGTCTCGTCGTTAGCGAGAGCGGCCCGGGAAACTATTATGTGCGGATTGCTCTCAGCGTGGGACCTAGAAGAAGCGGATTGTTTTGGTGGCCATCTTGGCGTGCTCTTCATCCGAGCAACCCGCATTCGTCGGGACGTCCGGTCGGACGTCCGTCGGTTTCACCAGGTCGTTGCTGAGCAAGTAATTTTCCACCTCCTCGCCCGAGATATCAGCGAGCATCACGCCATCGATCTCCACGCAAGGGGAGAGGGGCTGGCCGGACTTTTGCACCATCTCCGCGTAGTTGACGCGGTTATTGATGATGTCGATGTCCTCAAAGGGGAGATTGTGCTTCTGAAACGTCGCGCGCACGCCGTTGGACCAGCCACAGTGCGGCTTAAGGTAGGCTTTGATTTTCATGCGGTGAACGTGGATGAGGAGAGAAACGGTGCAAGGTAAAGGACCGAGATTTCCGCGAGCAAGCGTCCTTTTCGACAATTTGCGCACAATCTTGTCATAGTCGCGCGGAGCACTGTGCGGGCGGCGCGGAGAACGCCGCCCGTGGTGAGCGAATGCGCGAACAATGCGCCTATTTCAGCTCGTAAATTTCGAGGAGACCGGTGCCGGAGGCGGCACCAGTAACTTGAATGGTGTAGGCGCCGCTTGGGAGCGTCGCGAGCACAGCGGCGTCGTTGCTACCAAGCTCAAGCGCGAAAGCACCGACGCTGGCCGCGGCGTTCGAAATCGTGGGAATGCTGGAAACCCAATTGTCGTTCGTGCCGAGCAGTCGGCCCTCGGCGTCGAAGAGCGTAATCGCCGGATCGGCGAGGACACCGACACCTATAGCGCCGAAGCGCGCCAGCCCGGGGCCGACGCCACGCAAGAGCAGGCGCTCGGTCGCGCCGCCGCCCGCAATGACAAAACCGCTGATGAGCATGGCGTCGCCGGCCCCGGCGGTGCCGCGGCTGGAGACGTTCACGAGGCGGGAGCCGGCGCCGGTATCGGCGTCGTAGATTTCGGCAAGCGCCACGCCCGCGCCACCGCGCGGATCAAGGATGACGAGGGAATAGTTGCCCGGCGCAAGCGTGAGGAGCGCGGCACTGTCCCCGCTGCCGGCGCGGAGCGGAAACGCCCCCGTGGCCGCGGCCGCCTGCGTGAGGTCGGCGGCGCTGGCCCAGCCTTCGTTGGCGAGAATTGGGGTGCCCGCGGCGTCGAAAATCTGGAGCCGGGTAGCGGCCAGCGCATCAGTGACGCCGAAGCCGACGAGGCCGGGACCAACAGCTCGCACGAGCACGCGGCGGGCCTCGGTGCCGGCGATGGCGAAGCCGAGAATCAACGGATTCGAGGGCGAGACGCGCCCCCGCGTCGACAGATTGGCGAGTCGCGCGGGCTCCACGGCGAACGCCGACGAAGCCAATGGCGCGGCCGCGGCAAGGATTTCCACCGTGCCTTCACCCGCCACCATCGTGACCGTGGCGCGCGACGCGATGCCCGTGAACGGATCGAAGACCAGCGATGGAGCGGCGGCCTGGGCCGGCACCTGCGCGATAGGCGCGGCGGCGGCTGCGACGGGATTGTTAAACGTAAATTCGCGCACCGCCTCGAAAATCCCCGACGACGTGCCGCCACCCGAGGGCGCGATGCCGCGCGCCCGAATGTAGAAGAGGCCGCTCGCCGGGAGATTGAGCCCCGTGCGCTGCCAGTCGCCGGCCGTGCCGGTGCGGACGCCGTCACCCAGCACCGTCCACGTGGTCAGGTCGAGGGATTGTTCGAAGCGAACCGACGACAAATCGCCCGTTGTGCCGCCGCGATTCCACGTGACGGTGGAGCGGTTAGCCGAGACACCGAGCTGCGAGGTCACCGCACTCGTGGCTGCCAACCGGGCCAGACCGACGCGCGGCAGTCCGCCGACATTGGTAAACCCGCCGCCGATCATGACGCGACCGTCAGGCTGGAGCGCGACGGCCGTGACCCGGCCGTTGGGCGCGGGATTGAAGGAGGCGTCCACCGAGCCGTTGGCGTTGAGGCGGGCGAGCCGGGCCACCGCACTGCTGCCGAGCGCGGCGAACGATCCCGCCACGATCACCCGGCCATCGGCCTGAAGCGCAAGGGTGCTGAAGCCGTTGGCGCCGCCATTGACGACGGCAAAGGAGCCGTCCGGCGAGCCGTCGGCGTTGAAGCGGCTGACCACGCTTCCACCAGTCAATGCCAGCACGCGGCCATCGGCCTGCACGGCGAGCGCGGTCACGACAGTGGTGCCGGTCGGAGCGAACGTGGCGTCGAGCGAACCGTCGGCATTGAGCCGCGCGAGATTGCCGCGCGCCTGCCCGCCGATGGACGCAAACGCGCCGCCGACCAGAATCTTTCCGTCGGGTTGCGCCGCGAGCGCATTGATGGCGCCGCCGGCATTGGGATTGAAACTCGAATCGAGCGCGCCGTCGGGCGTAAAGCGCGCGAGCCGATTCCGCGTGGCGCCGGCGATGCTGGTGAACGCCCCGCCGACAATCGCGCGGCCATCGGGGAGCACGAGCACGGCGTGGACCGCGCCGTCGGGCTTCGGCTGGAACGTGGCGCTCACGGAACCGTTGTCATTCAGCGCAGCGAAATTCTGCGCGGGCACGCCGCCGATGGTCTTGAACGC
>JBDSGI010000193.1:0-6739 GCA_039919035.1 Opitutaceae bacterium | reverse complement strand
GACCCCGCAGAAAATCAATTTGGGAGAGCGCATAAGAAGAGGGAAATGTTCCCGCGCCCAGCACGACGCATCGCGCCGGGCAGTGCAAGCCGGTCCCGGCACCGGCGGACGCTCAACCTGGCTTGGTCATTGCGCGCCCGGCAAAGCCGGGTGCGGCAATCCAGCTGGCCTGCTTCGTCACGACGCTCCTCGCAATGACGATGACTCCGGCACACTCGCCGTGAGTTCTTCGGCCCCAGTGCGCGGCGTCCCGCGCACTCCGCGCTTTCGTTTTCCGATCGGCGCGGTTGTTGTTGCCGGCTCCGATGAAAACTCTCCTTCGCGACACCCGCGTGCGGCGGCTCCTCCTCGCGAACACCCTGGGCTCGATCGGATCGGGGATCACGATTTTCGCCGTGCCATGGGTGCTGGTGCACCGCGAGGGAGGCAACCGCGCCTACCTCTGGGTGACGGTCGCCACCACGCTGGTGCTCTTCGCGCTCATGCCGGCCTACGGCGCCTGGATCGACCGTCACTCACGCAAGACCGCGCTGCTCGCGAGCGAGGCGTGGGGCTTCGGCGCGACGGTGGTGATGGCGCTCACCGGCCTCGTGCTGGGCGGCTTTGCCCTGTGGCAGCTCGTGGCGATCTATTTTTCGGGCATGCTCTACTACACGCTGCACTACCCCGCGAAGTTCGCGCTCGTGCAGCAAATGTTCGACCGCTCGCAATATCAGGCGCTCACCGGCCTGCTCGAAATTCAGGGCCAGACCGCGATGATGATCGCCGGCGGCCTCGCCGGGCTCATGATCGATCACGTGCCGCTGTGGGGCATTCTTTTGTTCGACGCGGCGACCTACCTCGCGAGCTTTCTGATTCAGTCCACCCTCCCCTACACCGCCACGCATCTCACCGCGAAAATCCCGGCCGGCGCGCGGCCGCCGGTCTGGCGCGCGGTGGCCGAAGGCTGGCTCTGGCTACGTTCGCGGCCGCAACTCGCATGGTTTCTCACGGGCTCGCTCGCTCCCTTCCTGATCGTGATGGCGAGCAACTACCTCTTCCCGATCTACGTCGCGCAAACCCTGCAGGCCGGGGCCGGCTGGTTTGCCGCCGGCGAGATCGCGTTCTCCCTCGGCGCGATTGCCGCGGGCTTCATGCTGCCGCGGCTAATCGGACGCCACAGCGCGGCCGCCACCATCCCCGCCACCATGCTCGTGTTCCTCGCCGGCATGATCGTGATCTGTGTGTTTCGCTTTCCAGCGACGTTCCTCGTGGCCGTGACACTGCTGGGCTTTGGCAACGCGGGCTGCCGCGTCGCACGCGCGGCGTTAATGCTCCACCTCGTCCCTAACGAAGTGATGGGCCGCGTCGGCGGCTTCTTCCAAGTGCTCGACCGCGTGCTGCGCACCTTGCTGGTCCTCTCCATGATGGTGATCGACACGCTGGGCCCGCCGGCCGGCTACCTCATCTTGGCCGTCGTGCTGGTGATCGCCCTGTTCGGCGTCATGCAAACGCGCGCCAGCGTCCGCACTCAGCCGGAGCGTTTGCTCGGCAGAGACTCCGCCTCTGCGGCTTAAAAACCCAAAGCCACGCTCAGCCGGAAGCTGCGGGGCTCGCGCGGGACCACGCGCCAGTAGCCGCCATCGACGCGGTTGATTCGGATGATCTGCGCGTCGTCATTGTCGAGGAGGTTGGCGATATTGAGCTGCACCCGCAGGGTCGTGCCGACGCCGAGCAGGCCCGACTTGAGCTTCGTCGAATAGCCGGCAAGCGCATCCACGTTGAAGATTTCCGGGCCGTAGAGAATCTTACCAAGGACGTCCTTGCCGAGCGCATCGAAGCCAATGAGATCGCGTTGCAAAATGTTTTTGTCCTGCCAGCGCACGCCGCCGCCGAGGAACCAGCCCTTCAGGCGGCCCTCGCTGAATGAGTAACGGGTGAAGGTGTTGGCCTTGTGCGGCCGGTTGTTATAGCCGAGCTGGTTCAGCGCGAAAAGATTCGCGACGCCCGTCTCGACCTGCGCGACTTCGGTGGAGATCGGGATGTTGGCCGTGGTGATCAGGTTGGATGGAAACTGCGCGTAGTAGGCCTTCTGAGTGGCGAACCAAGGAAACCACTCCTGGCCTAGATTGCTGCGCTGGAGTTTGGTATAGGAATAGGCGGCGGTGATCGTCCAGTTCCTGGTCGGGTTGGCCTTGAGCTCGAATTCGTAGCCCTTGGTGTCGAGGTCGGAGAGAAAGTCGCCGAGGTAGGCGCTGATGGAGCGGGAATCCACCTCGGCCTGCGTGATGCGGCCGGAGTCGCGAATCGCGTTCAGGATGCGGCGGTGGGCGAGGATGAAGGCGTTGTCGCGCACGGTGGGATCGTTCTTCGCCTCGGTGTGGTAGGCCGTCGCCCGAATAAAAATCCGGCCGTCGAGGAAACTGAACATGGCGCCGTAGTCTCGGCCCAGCGCTTCGGGCGGAGGCGGAAAGGTCACATCGGGCAAGATGCGGCGCGTCGTCTGCGGCGCACCGTTGTTGTTCGACTGATTGTAGAAGGCGCTGAGCCATTTGGTGACCCGCACCACCGCACCCGCGGTATAGGTCGTGAACTCGTAGGAACGCGCGCCGGCGGTGTCCTCGCCGGTGTAGCCGTATTGATTGAGAAGGAACTGGCCGGAGGCGACGCGCGGATCGCTCGCGGTCAGGCGCTCGGCCAGAAGCGGCACGATATCAACTTGGTCGCGTCGCAGGCCGCCAGTAGCAATGAGCCGACCGCCGAAGAAACGGCTTTGGGTCGCGGCCATCAAGCTGTCGATTTGTCGGTTCGCGCCAGGCGTGCCGGCCGAGGTGATGAGGCGGGGCTTGTAGGTGGCGCCGCCAAAGACGATGGGCTGCGACTCGACGCGCGGGCTGGGAATGTAGGTTTCCGGCGAGCCGGGCGTGACGTAGTTGCGCCGATAAAGATAATTCTGCGCATTCTCGGGTGCGGCGGCGTTGAGGATGGGCACGCCGGTTGCGGCGTTGACGAGGATCTCCGCGCCCTGTCCCGTGCGATAATGATTGATCGACTGCTCCGCCATGCCCGCAAGGCGGTGCTCGCCCCAGCGGCCGAGGTCGAGTTTCCACGAGCCGGTGGCGCGCATGACGCGGTTCACCGTGTCCTCGAAGTTGTGATAATTCACCTGCTCGACGTAGAGCTTGCCGGCGTTCGGGTTGGCGACGCGCGTGGCGGTGCCGTCGGGATTGGGCAGAAAGAGATTGGGATCCCCGTTGAGCGTGAAGCTGCCGGTGAGCTGGTGGGAAAACCCGCTGCCCGCCTCTTCGTTGAACGCCAGCTCGATGAAGCCATCGCGGCCGATCTTCTGCTCCAAGCGAAAAAACTTCCGCGAGATCGTGTTTTCACGGCGCCGCTCCGGGCCGTAGTAATTGATATCGTAGGGCGCATAGGGCAGCTCGTCGGCCCGGGGCGCAGTGGGCAGCAGCGTGGCGTAGGTGCCGGAGGGATCGACGCGCTGCGAGGGGATGCCGCTGTTCATCCCCGTTTCGTAGATGCTGGCGCTCTGGTAGACGACGGTGTTGGCGCTGCCGGTGCGGGAGAAAATCGGGCGGCCATCGTTGGAAACGAAAATGTTTTTAATGCCGGTGCCGCGAATACCGAAGGCGTTTTGCACGGTGGAGGTGCCTGTGCCGAACGACGTGTTGTCCACCTTGGGCTGCCCCTGACGCCACCAGAACGAGAGGGCATCCACGCGATTGTAGGGCCGGTCGGAGGGGAGCGAAATATCGCCGTGTTCGTAGAGCGCGGTGACCGTGGTGGCGGGGAACGGTTTGAATCCTCCCACGATCGACCAGCGATCGCTCTTCCGGTCGGCATAACGGCGCCACGTCTCGGCTTCGTCATGGACGGCCATCACGCGGACCCCAACTCGATCCTTGAGTGCCACGACATTAACGTCGAGCTCGCCGCGATACGCGCTCCACGATCCGACCGTGCCGTTGAGCTTGACCGCGGTGCGGCGCAGATCGGCGACGCGGGTCTGGGCGTTGATGATGCCGCCGGCGGAGCCGAACCCGAAGAGCACGGAATTCGGACCGCTCGAGACCTCGAAACGGCCCGTGTTGTAGGTGTCGATCGGCAGCGTCGTCTCCAGAAAATCCACGGTCTTGGAGCCGGCGAGGCCGCGGTTGTTGACGCGCGCATCGTTGAGCAGGCCGCCATCAAGGTAGAAGAAACTGGGCGCGGTAGTGACCGCGTTGAAGTCGGCGTTGGCGTTGACCCCGTATTCCAACACTTGGGCCAGACCGGTGGCGCCGAGATCCTTCAGGAACTCCTCGGTGAAGACGGAGACGGAAGCAGGCGTTTCGGAAAGTTTGGTATTGAGGCGGCTGCCAGCGAGAGTGTTGGCCGCCTGATAGCCGCTGTCGGTGTCGGCGGTGACGGAGAACGGGCTCAGCACGACCGGAGCGGCCTCTTCTTTCGGCACCGAGGTCGCCATCGCCGCCGTGCTCACCACCTGCGCGCGCGCAAGCGCGGAACCCGCCACGACGAAAAGTCCGAGTGCCAAACGACCGGAAGAAAACGCCACACGGCGAAAACGGGGAGGGGATTTTTGAGTCATGATGTCAACGGGGAGCAGGGAGTAATCGGATTGCGGCGGTGCGGCGCCCACCGGGGTGCTTTCCCAAAACCGGAGCATGTCGCATAGGTCAAGCCCGGTAGTTCACTGCGCCGAAGCAACGGTAATTTCGCTCACGCCGTTCGCTCCGCCCGCTTGCGCAGCGCGCGATTCTCCCGCAGGCCTGTCCGTATGGCCAAATTTTTCGACGCGCTCACGCTCGCGCACCTCGACTTCATCGCGGCGCAAAAGATCTACTTCGTCGCCTCCGCCCCGCACACCGGCCGCGTGAACCTCTCGCCGAAGGGCATGGACACGTTTCGCGTGCTCTCGACCGCGCGCGTCGGCTACCTCGACGGCACCGGCAGCGGCAACGAGACCGCCGCGCACCTGATGGAAAACGGCCGCGTGACGATCATGATGTGCTCGTTCACAACGGCGCCGCTGATCTTCCGCATCTATGGTCGGGGCCGTGCCGTGCATCCTCGTGACGCGGAATGGACGGAGCTGCGCCCGCTCTTCGGCCCGCCGCTGCCCGGTGAACGCCAGCTCATCATTACCGAGGTCGAGAGCGTGCAGACCTCGTGCGGGTTTGCGGTGCCTTTCTTCGATTATCGCGGCCAACGTGAAACGCTCGCCGCCAACTGCGCGCGAAGAGGCCCGGAGGGCATGGCCACGTTCTGGGCCGAGCGCAACCAACGCAGTATCGATGGGCTGCCGACTGGCCTGCCAATCGCGTAGAGGACCAAGGGACCAGCGACCAAAAGACTCAGGCACAAAGCCACCGCAGATTCGCCCCATGCCGCCCCTCGTTTTCTTGTCTTCGGTCCCTTGGTCTTTTGGTCCCTTGGTCCTTGATCAATTCATCCCATGATCCGCGCCCTTATCTTCGACTTCGACGGCCTGATTCTCGACACCGAAACGCCGCTCATCGACGCCTACGCCGAGGTGCATCGCCGCCACGGCGTGCCGTTCGACCGCACGGTTTTTCTCCGCAGCGTCGGGCACGCCGACTACGCCTTCGATCCGTGGCACGGGTTTTCCCCGCACGCCGATCGCGCGGCGCTCGAGCTGGAGCAACGCACGTTCAAGGACGAACTCATGCTGCGCCTGCCAATCTTGCCCGGCGTGATCGCGTTGTTCGACGAAGCCCGCGAGCATGGGCTCAAACTCGGCCTCGCCTCCAACTCCGAGCATGGGTGGGTCGACGGCCATCTCACGCGGCTCGGGCTCTTCACGCGTTTCGACTTCATCGCTTGCCGTGAGGACGCACCCTCGCCCAAGCCCGAGCCCGACCTATACAAGCTCGTCCTGAATCGTTTCGGCCTGCGCGGCCACGAAGCGATCGCGTTCGAAGATTCGCACACCGGCTCGCTCGCCGCGAAACGCGCCAACCTGTGGACCGTCGTCGCGCCCAACGAGTCCACCGCCCACCACGATTTCGCCCACGTCGATCTGAAGATCGGGTCGCTTGCCGAGATCGATATCGCGGAGTTGATCACGCGGTTCGGGCCACGTGGCTGAGGCGTGTCACCTCAGCGTAAGCGGCTGCAACTGCGCCGGAGTTGGCTTTCTCCTCTGATATGCACGCTCAAGCCTGCACTAAAAAATCAATTCCAACCAAGAAATAATACCAATTTCCCGTGAGAATTGGACTTATTTCCGCCCGATGTAGCCGGGGCCGCCGACCCCGGACCGAAGTCAGAGACCTCAGCTACAACTGAACCAAAGGACTAGAAATCGCGGGCCATTGGAGAAAAGAAGGACTCTGGCTAGTGCTTATGTCCGTCGGAAAATCGACGAAATGTCGGAAAAGTTTACGTTTTTTGGAGAGGTATACTCAGTCTCGGGATTCTCCGTGAAAATTAAATATTCTTTATAACATTTTTTATGAATAACCTACGGTCTCCATTAAGGAAAAATAGGATATGGCAGCAATTTGGCTGGAGTGCGTTGCCCCTTATGAATCATCCCCAAAACCTCAAAACAGTCTCTAGATCCTCGACCAAGACGCTGGCGCTCATGACCTGCGTTCTTTCGCTTCTCCTAGTGAAATCTTTGTTGGCCGTCCCGTATTACTACGTGGATTGGACGGCGGCGAATGTGGCGGGCGGCACGGCCTCGGGATTAATCACGCTGCCGGACGCCTCGACAGTCACC
>JBDSGI010000192.1:0-4392 GCA_039919035.1 Opitutaceae bacterium | reverse complement strand
GGGAGATTTCGCCGGACGGACTCGTTTACACCTTTCACCTCCACCGCGCCGGCCGGTGGTCGAACGGCGATCCGCTCACGGCGCGGGATTTCCTCTACTCCTTCCGCCGCGCGCTCACGCCCGCGCTCGGCTCGGAATACAAGGATGCGCTCTATCCTGTGAAAAACGCCGAGGCCTTCGCACGCGGACAGCTCGCGGATTTCACGGCGGTCGGCTTTCGCGCACCGAATGATTTCACCCTGCAGATAACTCTCGCCCAGCCCACCGCGTATTTTCTGACGGTGCTGCGCACCAACGTGTGCTTCCCCGTCCATGCCGCCTCGGTCGAGCGCGGTGGCGCGCGCTTCGACGACCGCACCGCCAAATGGACCCGCACCATGCCGCTCATAACCAACGGCCCGTTTCGCCTGCGCGAGTGGCAGGACCATCGGCATGTCGCCGTCGAAAAAAATCCGCACTACTGGGACGCCGCGAACGTGCGCCTGAAGCAAATCTTTTTCTACCCCAGCGAATCGCCGCAGAACCAGGAACTCGCCTTTCGCGCCGGCCAGTTGCACACGACGTGGGATGTGCCGTTGAGCAAGGTCGAGGCCTACCGTAAGGACGCTCCGGCGCTGCTCCGCGTGGAACCGTATTTCGAGAGCTACTTTTTCCGCTTCAACACCCGGCATCCGCTCTTCTCCGATGTCCGCCTGCGGCGCGCGCTTGCCCTCGCCCTCGACCGCGACGCCATCGTGAAAAACGTCCTGCGCGGCGGCCAGACCGCCGCGACCTCCCTCACCCCGCCGGGCCTCGCCGGCTACACGCCGCCCGTCGCCGTCACCCACGATGTCGCGCTGGCAAAACGTCTCCTCGCCGAGGCCGGTCATCCCGAGGGGCGCGGGTTGCCGCCGCTCGAACTCACCACCATTTCCTCCGAGATCAACCAGCGCATCGCCGAGGCCGTGCAGCAAATGTGGCGCCGCGATCTGGGCCTAGACGTGAGGATCATGCAGAAGGAATTCAAGGTGCTCCTCGATGCCTTCGACACGCTCGACTACACGCTCGCGCGCGGTCGTTGGATCGCCGAATATCCGGACCCGCTCACCTACCTCTCGATTTTCACTACCGGCAACGGCGTCAACGGCACGGGCTTCGCCGATCCGGCCTACGATGCGAAGATCGCGGCCGCCGCTAGCGCGCCGACACCGGCGGCCCGTCTCGTGATGCTACGCGACGCCGAGGCCTATCTCATGGCGCAGATGCCCATCGCGCCAATTTACTGGGGCTCGCGCACGACACTCGTCGCCGCGTCCGTGCGCGGGTGGAGAAAATCCCCGCTCGGTTTCCACAACTACAAGGACGTGTGGCTGGAGCCGGATTGAAACTCACTAGAGATGTGACGACGCGGGTTTAAAAGTAGGGCGGGTCGAAGACCTGCCCTACCCCGGGGCACTCTCCTTTCGTTATTCTTCAACCGTTCGCCCCTACTCTAGCGCAACAGCTGCTCGAACTCCGGCGTCGCGTGCCGCACAAAACCAACCCCGTCGCGCACCAGGAAGAGACAGGCCACGTGTTCCTGCGTTGCGAGCCGGAAGCCTTCCTCCACCCCGAGGGCAAACAGCGCCGTGGCCAACGCACTGGAACTCGCGCACGACTCGTGGACCACGCTCACCGAAGCCAGATTGCCCGTCGCCGGGCGCCCCGTGCGCGGATCGATGATGTGGTTGTAACGCTGGTCTCCCACGCGAAAAAAATTCCGGAAGTCGCCCGAGGTCGAGACCGCCTGGCCGGTCAACACAACCACGCCCTCGACTCCCGGCGCATCGTCGAGCGGTCGCTCGATTGCGATCGGCCAGCCAGAGCGTTCGGCCAACGTCCCCCCGGTGCGCACGTCGCCACCGATCTGAACGAGGTGGTTCGGCAGGCCGGCGGCCTTAAGGAGCGCACTCACGGCGTCGGCGGCGAAGCCCTTGGCCATCGAGGAAAAGTCGGCGGTGATCTGCGCCCGCACCTTGCGGAGCGCGGGTGGGTTCGCGCGGACTTCGAGCCAGCGCCAGCCGACATTCTCCCGCGCCGCCGCGATTTCGGCCGCCGATGGAATCGCACCCGTGCGGCGCTCTCGCCCGAAGCCCCAAAGCCGGACCAACGGCTCGACCGTCACGTCGAAGGCGCCGTCGGTGAGTTCGCTGAGCCGGCGTGATTCCGCCGCGACCAAGGCCAGCTCCGGCGACACCGCGATCCATTCCAAGTGGCGCGTGGCGTTGAACCGGGAAAGCTCGGAGCTTGGACGATAGGTGGAGAAGGTTTGCTCAAGTCGCTCCAGCTTCGCCTCCACTTGCCGCCGCAACCCGACGACATCGCCGTGTTCGGCCTTCAGGATCAATTTCAAAGTCCACGCCGTGCCCATCGCCCGGCCGGAAAGCACGAGGGATTCGGCCGCACCGGACGTCACCACAAATGCCAGCCACGCGAGCGCGATTAGAAAGCGTTTCACGGGACGCCTCGGAGCCAAGGGAGAATCGCGGGGTATTTCCAGTGCAACAGCACCGCCACTCCCACCAGCAGCAGGGCCGCGCCGTCGCGCCGCGAAAATCGATCCGTCGGACCACGCGCGCGGACGAAGTTGAGCAGCGCGCCCGTGGGGCAGCCGAAGCGGCAGTAGGCCTGCGGCACGAAGAACGACGCCACCAGCCCGACCACCGCGACCGCGATGGTCACGAAGCCGGCCGAGCGGATCACGTAGGCGGCGAACGGTTCCAGGCTCGCGAGGTCCAGGGGGAGTGCCAGCAGCGCCGCCAGCAAAGCGACGAGTAACAAGCCCGGCGGAAAATACTCCAGCCCGCGCACCAGCCCAGCCGGCAGCGTGACCTGCCACCGCGCGGGCCGCAGCCGACCGATCAATTCCTGCGCGGCGCCGTGCGGGCAAATCTGGTGACAGTAAATCGGCTGGCGCGTCGCCCACGGCACGAGCAGCGCCGCCGCTGCGAGGAGCACGAGGCCGGGCGCGGTCGTCCACGGCACACCGGCCCGCGTCCAGCCCGCGAAAAGTTTCAACGCGAGTAAATCTCCCGCGATCAGGCCGACGTAAACGATGAGCGCGACTTGGTAGACGACCTTCCAGCGGCGGCGCCAGGCGACGGGTCCGAACGCCATCACGCCGGCGGCGGCGAGCACGACGAGCATCGCGTAGTCGCGGGCGGCGAAGCGCAGCGGGGCGCGCGCCGCGATCTCATCGGCGCTCGTTTGCAGGCGCGTCTTCACGCCCTGCGCGATGGCCATGCTCGTCATCGTCGCCCCGGACACGCCCTCGATGCCGGCGGCCTTGAGGTCGAGCGCGGCGGCGGCGTCCCAGGTGAGGCCGTTCCATTTCTTCAAAAACTTCCGGTCGGTGGCGATGTCGCGCACATAGCTGTCGGTATCCTCGGAGCTTTGGATTTTCACTCCGACGATTTTCCAATTCGCATCAAGCACCACGAGCGTGTCGGAGATGCCGGCGTAACCGAGGATATCGCGCGCCCGCGGCTGCGTGCGCACCGCGTAGCCCAGCTCGCGCCCCGCCGCATCGAGCACGAAGAGCCCGTCGCGCGCCGCGCTGTCCGGCCGGAGCGCCACCGCGCCCGGCAGCAACCCCGCGACCGCCTCCACCTGCAGTGGCGCGTCTCCTTGCGTCCGCTGCCACACCGCCGAGTCGCGAATCAACCATGCGATCACCACCACGACGGCTAGCCGGTAGAGTTGAAGGGCGAGTTGTTTCAACACCAAGAGATTAACGTTTCTTGAAGATCATCACTTCTCCCGAATCCGGGTCTGAGAACGTGAAGATCAACCGGTCGGGCTTTCTCTTACCCATAAATCCAAGGCTACCCATCGAGCTTGGAATCCCTTTGAGGTGGATGCCCCAATGCTTCTCGATTTTCCCAGAACCGTCACCGACTCCGCCAACAACACCCAACGTCCAACGGCCTTTGAGATTCGAGAACTCAGAAAATCTAGGACGCGCTGGGTCACGTTCATCGATGAAGAAGGGAACATCCTCAAACGAGAAACTGCCGTCCCCGCTTAGATGAATGCGAGGAGGCGAGTGACGCTTCTTTAGCGTCATGTCTAATGTCGGTTCGTAGTGGTGCATAATTTGCAGCGTCAAAACGTAGTCTCCTACGACATCCTCCATTTTAGGCTCATGAGTCGTAAATTCGTTCGCGAACGGGTTGAAAGGAGAACAACCCGTCAGGGCGCATACTAGAACGCATAAAACCAAGGCGCGCATTTTTGGGAATTATTTTGACGAGTTGAACTGCCGCTCACCGCCGAGCCATCACCTTCTGGCGGTCTTTTACTTCACCTCCACCACCTGCACCGCGTCGAGATGCACGTTGCCGTCGGCCTTGCTCGCGTCGACTTCGACGGCGG
>JBDSGI010000191.1:0-3285 GCA_039919035.1 Opitutaceae bacterium | reverse complement strand
GTTTAGTTGGACGCACCTGATCGAACTTCTCCGCCTCGAAGACCCGTGGAAGCGCGCGTTCTACGAAAACGAGTGCCTGCTCGGCGGCTGGTCGGTGCGCCAGCTCCAGCGCCAAATCGGTTCGCTCCTCTACGAGCGCACCGGCCTCTCCAAAAACAAACGCGCCGTCATCGCTCGTGCGCGTCAGCAGTCCGCCGCTGCGCCCGTGACCATCGAGGATCTCATCCGTGATCCTTATGTGCTCGAATTCACCGGCCTCGCCGACCGGCCGGCCTATTCCGAAAACGATCTCGAGACCGCGCTCCTCAACCACGTGCAGGGTTTCCTCCTCGAACTCGGCACCGGCTTTTGTTTCGAGGCGCGGCAGTTTCGCATCACCGTCGGCAACGAGCACGACCGCATCGACCTCGTGTTCTACCACCGGCGGCTGCGCTGCCACGTGCTCGTGGATTTGAAGATTCGCGCGTTCACGCACGGCGACGCCGGGCAGATGAATTTCTACCTGAATTATTTTAAGAAACACATGATGGCTGGGGGCGATCAGCCGCCCGTCGGCATCTTGCTGTGCAGCGACAAAGACAGGACCAAGGTGGAATACGCGACCGCCGGCCTGAGCCAGAAACTCTTTGTCTCGCGCTATCTCGTCGCGCTACCGAGCGCCGAACAGCTCCGCAAATTCGTCGAGGCCGATCGCGCGCGGTTCGAGCGAAAATAATCCGCCTCGCTTCGTCTCATCCGCAATCGGCGCGATACCACGCCCCCCACGACCCTATGCGGTGCGGGTGTATCCCAGGCGTGGTCGCACGTGCCGAGCAGACAAACGAAAGCACCATCAGCACAGCCCCATGAGCACTTATCCCCGAGCCCGTCGCCGACGGACGACCGCGCCGCTCAGATGTGCTTCGAGTCGGCCTCGTCCTTCTTCACGTAGCCGCTCTCCTGCCGTTGGTGGTTCACGGCGTTTTTCTTCAGGTAGGCTTGGTAAACATCGTCGGCGGTCATGCCGAGGGTCTGCGCCAGTGACACGAGGAAGTGAAACAAGTCCACGACCTCAACCTTGGCGTTCTGCTCGTCGAATTTCTGGTATTTCGCCCACCATTTCCACGGCACGCTATCAATCAGCTCGGCCGTTTCCTGCTGCATCGCGCGGGTGTAGTTGAGGATCCACTTGGCTTTTTCCTCATCGGTCGGGGGCGGCAGCGTGACGCCGATGCGTGCGTTCAGGGCGTCCTGCATCCGGAAAATTTCCTCAAGTTTGTCCATGCGGGCGACGCTGCAAACGCGCTTCGGCGCTGGCAAGCCCGCCTTCGCCCAGAGCTGAATTTGCAGTTGCCCCTCGGGGCGGGCCCGGCGAGGCTGCACCCTTCCTGCCCGCGTCGAGTGCGTTTACCCGCGCTCCGTGGGCTCCACCCAAACCGGCCGCTCTCCCGTCTTCCGGGATGAGCGCCTCAGCACAAAACACAGCACATGTCAGATCAAGATCCGTCCGGCGCCCCAGGCCCGGCCCCTGCTCCCGCCCCGGCGGCGAGCGGTGCCGCCCCCGCCGCGACCCAGCCGTTCGGCACCTTCGGTGCCAACCGGGGCTCCGGCCTCGCCCGCGGCAAGAAGCCCGCCGCCCCGACCGCGTCCACCGCCCCGTCCGCTCCCGCCGGCTACAAGCCGTCGTCGCTCGAGGTCATCACGGCGCAGTCCGAATACAAAAACCCGTTCACTGGTGAGACCACGGTGAGCGCGCCTCGCGCCAACGAGCCGGAGACCCCGGCCGCCCCTGCTCCCACGCCCGTTCCGGCTCCCGTCGCGACCGCTCCGGTGCCCGCGGCCGCGCCTGCGCCGGTTCCGGCGAAAGCGCCCGAGTTGATCCCGTTCACGCCTGTGTCCGCGGCGCCCGAACCAGCGGCCAAGGCCGAACTCAACATCCTGCCTCCCGAAAATTCGCGCCGCACCGCGCAGCATTGGGAAGCCCCGGCCGCCGGCGGCAGCGCCAGGGCACCTGGCGCCGACGAACGCCCGACCTTTCAAACCTCCCGCGAACGCCGCGAAAACCGCGAGGCAGGCGAAAGCCGTCCCGTCGAGGCCCGTGAACCGCGCGACCCCCGCGAGGCCCGCCAGCCCCGTGACCCACGCGACGCCCGTGAACCCCGCCAACCTCGCGATCCGCGCGACGTCCGCGAGCCCCGCGCTTTCGAACCACGCGAGCCGCGCCGGGACGACCGCAAATTTGAACCCCGCCGCCCGGATCGACGCGATGACCGCGCGCCCAAGGCCGAACCGGAGAAAAAATCCGGTGGGTTCCTCGGCTGGCTGAAAAGCCTCTTCGGCGGCGGCAAGGCCCCGGACGCCGCACCGGCTTCCGCCGGAGGCGATCGCGAGCCGCGCCGGGACGGGGAATTCCGCCAGCGCGGCGGTCGTGGTCGGGGCGACGGACGCCAGCGCGACGAGCAACGCGGCCCGCGCGATCCGCAAGGCCGCAGCGACGACGGCGGACGCGGTGGTGAGCCAAGGGGCGACGGTGAATTCGGCGGCCCGCGCCGCCGGCGCCGCCGGGGCGGCCGCGGGCGTTTCCGGGGTGAGGGTGGCGAAGGTGGTGGCGATCGCAACGATCGCGGTCCGCGCCCCGAAGGCCAGCAGGGCGGCGGCGCGATCTGAGCATCGCATCGCGTTAAACCTTGCCGAGCGCGCCGACCCGCGCGCATTTCAAAGGCGCCCGCTTTCTGCGGGCGCCTTCTTTGTGCGCTCCTCGCGCGCCCCGGTCGTTCACCTTTCAACCTTCACCTTTTAACCTTTCCGATCAGTGGCCGATCTCATCGTTAACGGCGGCAAACCGCTCTGCGGCACCATCACCCCCTCGGGCAACAAAAACTCGGTGCTCCCGATTTTCTGCGCCACGCTGCTCACCGACGAGCCCGTGACGTTGAAAAACGTCCCCGACATCACCGACCTCGACAAGCTCGTCACCTTCTTCCGCGCCCAAGGCTCGCAGATCGAGTGGAACCGCGAGAAGGGCGTCATGCGGGTCGATCACTCGACGTTTCGCAACGCGCTCGCGAACGACGAGCTCCCGCAGAACATGCGGTCCACCGTCCTCCTCTACCCCGCCCTGCTCCATCGGCTGCGCAAGATCACCATCCAAGCCAACACCAAGGGCTGCACCCTCGGCGTGCGCGAAATCGACCCGCACCTCGACATCCTCGGCGCCCTCGGCGCCACCGTCAGTGAAGGCGACCCGCTCGTGATTGCGCTACCGGGCGGCTTCAAGGGCGCGCGCCACTGGCTCGACTACATGTC
>JBDSGI010000190.1:0-3045 GCA_039919035.1 Opitutaceae bacterium | reverse complement strand
ATCACATCGAGCAGCTCGGCAAAGTGGACATCACTGGCATCGAGCCGAGTTCACATGCCTTCGATGTGGTGAACGTTTGGGCCGACGACCAGGCCAAGCTTGGACTCTCGGTCGCGGATGCGCTGCGTAACGCGCCGTCCCAGCGTGACCACATGGTGGTTGTGCCGAAAGTCGTGGAGTGAGCCAGACGATGAGTAACGAAATTTTTCATCGCACGATCGTCGATCTCGCCGCCGCGTTAGAGGCGAAACAGATCTCGGCGGTGGAACTCATGCAGGCCGTCATCGCACGCACGCGGGCGGTCGAGCCCCGCGTCCACGCTTTAAACTCGTTCGACGAAGCGGATGCGCTCGCACAAGCGGCGGCCTCTGATGAGCGACGCGCGGCTGGCCAGGCGCTTGGTCCGCTCGACGGCATTCCGATCGCGTTGAAAGATGTGATCGCGGTCACGGGTCAGCCGCTCACGGCGTCCAGCAAGATGCTGGCGAATTTTATTTCGCCCTACGATGCGACGGTTACGACCAAGTTGAAGAACGCGGGCGCCGTCCTCTGGGGCCGCGCCAATTGCGACGAGTTCGCGATGGGTTCCTCGACCGAAAATTCTGCGTTTGGCCCCACGGGAAACCCATGGGATGTCACGCGTGTCCCCGGCGGTTCGTCGGGTGGAAGTGCCGCAGCACTTGCCGCCGGTGAAGCGATTGCGGCGCTCGGCTCCGACACCGGTGGTTCGATTCGCCAGCCGGCTGCGCTCTGCGGTGTTGTCGGCCTGAAACCGACCTATGGTTTGGTGTCGCGCTTCGGCCTTATCGCCTACGCCTCATCGCTCGATCAGATTGGGCCGTTCGCGCGCACCGTCGAAGACGCCGCCATCGTGCTCGGTGCGATCGCGGGACATGACGAGCGGGACTCGACGTCGTTCAGGACGGAGATTCCCGATTATCGCGCTGAACTCGCGACGCGACGTGGCCCGTGGAAGCTCGGCATTCCCAAAGAATATTTCGCCGACGGCCTAGACCCCCAGATTGGTGCAGCCGTTGAGAAAGCGATCGCGTTCTACAAGGCGCAGGGTTGCGAGATTCGCGAAGTCTCGCTGCCACACACGCGCTACTGCCTCGATACCTATTACATCATTGCGACGGCCGAGGCGTCGTCGAATCTCGCGCGCTACGACGGCATCCGCTACGGCCATCGATCGAAGAACGCGAAGGACGTCGTTGATCTCTACTTTCAGTCCCGCGCCGAGGGCTTTGGCGCCGAGGTGAAGCGGCGCATCATTCTCGGCACCTACGTGCTGAGTTCCGGTTACTACGACGCCTATTACCTGCGTGCGCAGAAAGTCCGCACGCTGATTCGCGGGGATTTCCTCAACGCCTATCGCGAGGTCGATGCGCTCATCACGCCGACCTCGCCGATTCCCGCCTTCAAGATCGGCGAGAAGAGCGACCCGCTCGCGATGTATCTCTGCGACATTTATACCATCGGCGTGAACTTGGCCGGCCTGCCGGCGATCAGCGTGCCGTGCGGGTTCACGACGGGCCGCCTGCCCATTGGCCTGCAGTTGATCGGCCAGCCGTTCCAAGAGGCGAACCTGCTCGCGATCGCGCACGCCTATGAACGCGCGCACGCTTGGGGCGCCGAACGTCCGCCACTCTGATGAATTACGAAGCTGTCATCGGACTGGAAGTCCACGTGCAGGTGAAAACCCGCTCGAAGATTTTCACGCGCGTCGCCACCGGCTACGGCCACGAGCCGAACACCCTGACCGATCCCGTGGTGCTGGCGCTGCCCGGCGCGCTGCCGGTGATGAATAAGGCCGCGCTCGACGCCATCATCAAGGCGGGCCTGCTCCTCGGCTGCGAGATCGCGCCGGTCTGCAAATGGGACCGGAAGCAGTATTTCTATCCCGATTCGCCGAAGAACTACCAAATCTCCCAATACGATCAGCCGATCTGCGTCGGCGGCAGTGTCGAGATCGAGTTGCCCGGCGCGGCGCGCAACGTGATGGGCGAGCACAAAAAAATTCCACTCACGCGCATCCACCTTGAGGAGGATGTCGGCAAGTTGAATCACGGCGCCGTCGACTCGCTCGTGGACTACAATCGTGCCGGCACACCGCTGATGGAGATCGTGTCCGATCCCGCGATGCATTCGGCGGAGGAGGCCTACGCCTATCTTACTTCAATCCGCGCGACGATGATTTACGGCGGGATTTCCGACTGCGACATGGAGAAAGGCCAGCTCCGCTGCGACGCCAACATTTCTATCCGTCCGATCGGTGAGACGAAGCTCGGCACCAAGGTGGAGTTGAAAAATCTCAATTCGATTTCCTTCGTGCGCGACGGCATCGCCCACGAGATCAAGCGGCAGATCGCCCTGATCGAGCGCGGGGGGACCATCGTGCAGGAGACGCGCGACTATGATGGCATGGCCGGCACCTCGCAGTCGCTGCGCAGCAAGGAGGAGGCCCACGACTATCGTTATTTTCCCGACCCGGATCTGATGCCGGTGAAAGTGGATGCCGCCTGGAAAACGCGAATCCACGCCGAGTGTCCGGAGTTGCCCTTCGACAAACAACGGCGGTTCTTCGAGCAATATCAGCTGCCTTACACCCTCACATCGGTTCTGGTGTGGGACCGGGGCCTCGCCGATTTCTTTGAAGAAACCGCGAAGATCAGCGGTAAACCGCAGGCGGTGGGGAATTGGATTGTCAATGATCTCCTGCGGGAACTGGGCGCGGCGGGAAAAACGCTGGCGGAGTCGAAGGTGCGTCCCGCGCACCTTGCCGCACTCGTGCAAATGGTCGAGGCCGGCACCATCCTCGCGCATGCGGCGAAGGAAGTCTTCGTCGAGATGTTTGCCACCGGAGATCAGCCTGATGCCATCGCCGACCGCAGGAATTTGAAAGCCGCGCCAACCGCCGCGGGCGAGCTTGAGCGTTGGTGCTGCGACTCGATCGCCGCCAACCCCAAAGCCCTCGCCGAGTTCAAGGCCGGTAAGGACAGCGCGATCAACGCCTTCAAGGGCCCGATCATGAAAGCCGCCAAG
>JBDSGI010000189.1:0-3147 GCA_039919035.1 Opitutaceae bacterium | reverse complement strand
ATCCCGACGAAGCCGTGCGCCGCGTGGCTTGGCTCGCCGCCGCACTGCCCGCGACCGCGCCGTTTCGCGCTGAGTTCGCCAACGGCGAACCGCCCGCCGGTGACCGTGCGGAGCTATTGCCCGCGTGGTTCCGCACCCACTGCCCGGAAATTTTCTCGGGCGCGGAACTCGACGCGCAGCTTCGCCGCGCCCCGCTCTGGCTCCGGCTGCAAACCGCCGTGCCGGAAAAAATCTTCGCGGAATTCGATTCACTCGGCTGGTCGTGGCGCACGTCCGCCGTGCGGCCCGAAGCCGTCGAGCTCCTCGGTGAGGTTGATGTCACCCAGACGTCCGCGTGGAAAACCGGTCAGATCGAAGTGCAAGACCTCGGTTCTCAGCTCCTCCTCGAAACTCTTGGCGCTACCGCTGGCGATCGCTGGCTCGACGCCTGTGCCGGCGCCGGAGGGAAAGCCCTGCAGCTCGCCCGCCTCCTCGGGCCAACCGCCACGGTCGAGGCCCACGACATCCGCCCCGCCGCGCTCACCGAACTCCAAGCGCGCGCCGCCCGGGCCAGCCTCGCAAACGTCCGCGTCACCTCGCGCCCAGGCGCCAGCGACTACGCCGGCGTGCTCGTTGACGCCCCGTGCAGCGGCTCCGGCACATGGCGGCGCTCGCCGCATCTCAAGTGGAGCACCACGCCCGCGCTCATCGCCGAGCGCGCGGCTTTGCAGCAAAAACTCCTCGCGCAATTCGCCGCCTGCGTGAAGCCCGCCGGCCGGCTGATCTACGCCACGTGTTCGCTCAGCCCGGAGGAAAACACCCGCATCGTGAGCGCGTTCCTCGCCGCCCACGCCGAGTTTCAATCCGAGCCCTTCGCCCGCACCTTCGGGTTCACGCCCGGCGAACACGGCCTCACCATTCTGCCCGCGCTTCACGACACCGACGGCTTCTTCGTCGCCTCGCTCCGCCGAAAATAAATTCCCTTGCCGAGCCTCCGCGCCGCCCAACGCTCGCCCGACCGTGGTTCCCGACGCCGACTACCGCATCAAGCTGCAGATCTTTGAAGGTCCGCTCGACCTGCTCCTGTTTCTCATTCGGAAGAACGAGCTCGATATCTACGACATCCCGATCGAGTCGGTCACGCGCCAATACATCGACGCCCTGCACGCTATGCAGCAGCTCGATCTCGAGGTCGCGGGCGAGTTTTTCGTGATGGCTGCCTCGCTCATGGAGATCAAGAGCCGCATGCTCCTCCCCAAGGGCCTGCACGCCGTCGATCCCAACGCCGACGACGAGGAGGTCGATCCACGCTGGGAACTCGTCCACCAGCTCCTCCAATACAAGAAGTTCAAGGAAGCCGCCGCCACGCTCGCCGACCTCGCGGCGACCAAACAAAACCTGCTGGCGCGCCACGTCTCCGCCCTCTCCTCCGCCGACACCGATCGCCCGCTCCGCGCCGTCGACCGGATCGAGCTGTGGAACACCTTCAATATCGTGCTCCGCCGGCTCGCCGAGAAACTCGTCGTCGGCGAAATCCACGACGAGCAGGTCACCGTCGCCGATCAGATGGAGTGGCTGCTTGAGCTCACGCGCACCCGGCGCTCGTTTTTGTTTTCCGAATTATTCGAACGAGGCGTCTCGCTGCGCCGGCTCGTTGCGACGTTCTTCGCCCTGCTGGAGCTCACGCGCCTGGCCAAGCTGCGTTTGCGCCAGGACGAGGCGTTCACCGACATCGTCGCCGAGGCCGTGGACGACCCGGTCATAGTGGAAAACCCGCTTGAAACCTCAGCCGACGCACCCACGGTGACGGCGTGAGCAAAGACTCCCGCAAACCCGCGCGCAAAAAACGCCAGCCCAAGCTCGGCGGCATCATCGGCGTCGGCCTCGACAACGAGGACGGCCACAAGCGCATCACCACCGGCGACAAGTTCGTGCTACTCGGCGGCTCACAGGAGACGCACGAGTGCATGACTGAGACGATGGTGAAAACCTTCGAGGAGCTGAAGCGCCGCGACAAACAACTTGAGTCCGTGGACCCGCGCGAGCTCGGCGAGATTATCCAAAAGGCGCAGCCTCGCTGACGCCATGTCCGCCCGCCCGCCCGCCGACCGCGAATCGCCGCCCGACGCTGTGCCGTCCTGGGTGGTGGGGCTCTGTGGGGTCGCGGCAGTTGCATCCGCGCTCTTTTCCCTTCTCTTGTTTCTCAATCGCTAAATCCATGTCCGAAAAAATCGCCAACCTCACCACCGACTCCTTTGATAGCACGATCGCCGCCTCGGCGACCCCGGTCCTGGTGGACTTCTGGGCCCCGTGGTGCGGCCCGTGCAAGGCCATCGCGCCGATCCTCGAGGAAATCGCCACCGAACTCGACGGCAAACTCGCCGTCGCCAAGGTTAACATCGACGACAACGACGCCGTCGCCGCGAAATATGGCGTCCGCGCCATCCCGACGATGATCATCTTCAAGGGCGGCAAAGCCGTCGAGACCCTCGTCGGCATGATGCCGAAAGCCGCCATCAAGGCGAAGCTCGCCGCTCACGTCGGCTGAGCCGCGACAAAATTGACTGGACGTAGGGCGGGTCTCTGACCCGCCCTTTTTTGTGGGTTGAAATATCGAAGTGAGATCGGCGCCCCCGCCCAACCACAGCCCTGCGATTTCGAAGGTGGGCATGCTCCCTTAACTCACGCGCAAACCCTGCGCGTTCCCTCGCGAATTCTCAACCCGGAAAACGGAGCGCGTGATGTGCATCGCCGCCGCAGTCAGTTCAGGTCCGCGTTCGTGCAACGGATTTCCAACCTGTCGCCGCAACCTCGACGGCCTTACCGCGAAGAAAAGCCGCTTGCCGGAACCGGAGTTGCGCCACTGGCTACGTCTCATGCAACCCCGCCGAGTAGGCCAAACGAGCAAGGGCGAATAACACTGCTGGGCAAAATGAAGCACTTTCTCATTCCCCTCTTTCTTATGCTCGGTCTGGGCGGCTGCCAGAGCGTCTCAAGCGTGCGGTTTCATCAGGTGCCGGATTCTTCGGCGATACTTCGTATCGAGATGCTCCAACGCGATTCGGTTCCCGTTCGTTATGAGCTTCAAATCGACGGCGAGTTCGTTGTGGAACTTGGATCCGCCGATGTCATCGAACGTCCCGTCGCAATTTTGCACAAGGGCAGAAA
>JBDSGI010000188.1:0-3839 GCA_039919035.1 Opitutaceae bacterium | reverse complement strand
AAAATTTTGGGCTGCGTTTCAATGCGCTGAACCAAAACGCGCCGGGCTACCAGGACGGCACGCCCAAGATCAAAAACGCGTGGACGATCAACGCGGTGACGAAGCTCGGGAAGAACACGCAGGTCATTGCGGAGTTTGAGCGCGTGCGCGAGTGGAACAACCTATGGTCGATCACCAATGGCGACGCGCAGAGCCAGTGGGACAGCATCACGGTCAATAACGACAACTCTGCCCTGCTCGCGAACAACAACACCACGCTCAACAACGCCGGCCTCGAGCGCATGACCGTCGGGGCGAACGGCAGCGCGACGAACATGTTCGTGTGGAATTTCGCGACGGGCGACATGCAGGATTACGGCGGGAACCAATACCGGACCCGCGGCATCAACGGCTCCGCCATTCGCATTCCCTACATCGGCAACCGCTTCTTGAAGGCCGTCCCAGCGCGCCGCGCCGCCATCCCCGGGATCGATCCGCATTTCAGTGTGTCGCCGAAGGACAATGTGGCAGCCCGCGATGCGAGCACGGCTTCGCTCAATGTGGAGCACCGCGTAGGCAACCTCTTCCTGCGTGTCGGCTACGTGAAAAACGATTTCGACAACAACACCATTTGGTCCAACGGCAGCCCCAACGCGGCGATCATTGATGTGAACAAGCTCCTGCCGAACGGACAGACGAACCCGCGTTTCCTGCGCACCTTCACCGACGTCGAGCAGAACAACATCTATAGTCAGGACGCCATCCGGGAGCTTTACGGCTTGGCGACCTACCGCTTCTTCGTCCCGCGCTGGTGGGACTACAAGCAACAGGTCAGCCTCAGCGTGAGCGATCGCCTCACGCTGTCCGAGAACCGGACGAGCGCGTGGCGCCGCGCCGACAACACCACGACGCCCAATCCCTTCGACAACGCGAACCGGTTTTTCTACCGCGTCTACTGGGGTGACCCGCGCCCCGACCTTGGACCAGTCTTGGAAAACCCCAACGGCAAGGTCCCGGGCCGCTGGGCTTATTCGGACACGGCCGGCAGCGTCACCGAGCGCGGAGTGAAGCGCGGCGGACTGACCTCCCAGAGTGCCTTCTTCGGCGAGAAACTCGCCGTCACCCTCAGCTACAGTCGCGACATCGTGAACGTCGAAAATCTTCCCCGCCTCGCCGCCGGCCTGCCCGGCTCAACGGGCGCGCCCAATTTCAAAAACCTCCTCGGCTTCAACACGGCGGGAACTCCCTTCGTGCGCGAAGAAACGGTGAGTTCATTCGCCTACGGCACGGTCGTATATCCCTTCCAAGCCGAGCGCTTCGGCGCGTTGAAAAAAATCCTCGCCCCGCTGGGCTTCGTCGTGAACTACGCGGAGAACAACCAGCCGCCTTCCTCCGGCGTGCAGAATCCGCTCCTCGACGGCACCCTCCCGCCGTTGACGCATTCCGACACGAAGGACTTCGGCCTGCGCTACTCGATTCCGGGCGGCAAAGCCTACGCCACGCTCACGCACTACGAGACGACGCAGCGCGACAATCCCGCGGGGTTCGGCAGCGCGACCGACATCGCGAACATCTGGACCAACCTCGGCTACACCGATCCGAAATTGACGACCACGACCGCCGGCGTGGGCTTCGCCTACTCGGATCCGAACTCGCGCCGCTTGGAAGGTTGGGAGGCCGAGATCACCGCCAACCCGACGCGCAGTCTCACGCTCACCGTCAATTACTCGCACCCCATTGCCTACATCATCACCGAGAGCGAGGATCGGAAGGCCTATATCGCGGCCAATCGCGTCGAATGGGACGCCGGCGCCAAGGCCGCGCAGGGCGCCGTGCTGAACGGCAAAACGATCCGTGACCCCACGCAGATTCAGACCGCGCTGAACAACATCGACAACAGCCTCAACGGCCTCACCACCGGCACGCTGGAAAACAACCAGGTGCGCCACCGCGTGAATCTCGCCGGCGCCTACTCGTTCCGCGAGGGCGTGCTGCGCGGCCTGCGCGTCAACGCCGGCGTCCAGTATCGCGGCCACGGTAAGAACGGCAGCCGCGACGCACGCATCAAGTTCAACATTCCCGACAGCGCGGCCAACCCGACCGTGCTGCAAAACACGCAGGCCGCCTTCGACTACCTGTGGACGCCGCCCGCGTGGCAGCACACGGTCGTGTTCGGCGCGAACTACACGCGCCGCATCTGGAACTACCAGACCCGGTTCCAGCTCAACGTCAGCAACGTGCTCGACAACCGCGACCCGATCTGGGGCCGCAGCGGCCCGGTGGGCAACTTTGCCTCCGCCTACACCACGCTCACCACGAACCAGCTCTTCGCCGGCAACGCCCGCCAGCAAATCCTGACCAGCTTCGTGAATCCGGATCCGCGGAAATTTGTTTTGTCGACGACCGTCAGTTTCTAACCTCTATGCGCACCGAAACCAAACTCCGACCCCAAACGCGGCGGTCAAATTTAATGGCAGTGATCACTGCCGCGCTTTGCCTGTCGGCTGACCCGCTCGCCGCGCAGGCTACCAAGCCCGTCGATGCGACGACGCTCGCGAGATACGACAAGAATCAGAACGGAAAACTCGATCCTGACGAGCTGGCCGCGATGCCCGAGAGCGAAAAGCCCTCCACCATCGTGCTCTCTCCGTTCGAGGTCCGCACCGATCAGGACCGCGGCTATCAGGCGGCGAATGCCGGCTCCGGCGGTCGGGTCGACCTGCCGTTGAAGCTCACTGCCTCGGCCACGTCCGCGTTCACGAAGGAATTTCTCGAGGACTGGAACGTCTCCGACATGCGCGAAGCCTTCCGCTACGCGATGAACGTCGACGCGGGCAACCTCGCCCAAATGGGCACACCCTACGGCGAATTCGAATTCAACTTCCGTGGCGTCGGTTCCTCGGGCAATTATCCGACGCGAAACTATTTCCTCTTCTACGGGGTGAGCGACTCCTACAACACCGAGCGCTTCGAAATGTCCCGCGGGCCGAACTCGATTCTCTTCGGCGACGGCCAGATCGGTGGCGTCGCGACAACCGCGACCAAAGTGCCCCGCCTCGATCGGGATTCTTATTCCGGAACCACGCGCTTCGACAACTGGGGCGGCATTCGCACGGCGCTGGACATCAATCGGAAGGTCGGTGACTCGACCGCCATCCGGATCAACGCGAAATACCAGACGGACACGATTGGCAGCGGCTGGCGCGACAACGCCACGAATACGGACAAGGCGATCACCGTGGCCGTGGCGCACGCGTTCAGTTCGCGCACCAAGTTGCGGGGAGAGGTCGAGTTCGGACGGGAATTGCGGATGACCTTCGCCAACACCTACAGCGATCAAATGGCCTACTACACCCCGGGTTTCGTTTACGACCGCCTTAACCCGAACCTGCCGGCCAACCAGGGACTCGCCGGCGTCACCGCGGTCAGCACCAATGCACAGAATTGGACCTTCATTCCGGCCTTGGCGCAGTTTGGCCTCCTCAACACGGGCGGCGCCACGGCCAACGAAAGATCCTACCGCTCCACGGGCCACGGTTTTCCCATCCAACCGGAAGGCCGCACCGACCTGCCCGGCATCCGCACCGCCGTGAAGCTCCCCGATCGGGAATTCAACCTCGGCGCCAACGACACCCTGGCCCGATTCAAGAATCAGGTCTACAGCTTCTACCTCGACCACAAGATCACGGATAATCTCTTCGCCCAGATTTCGTATTACGACTACGACAACGACCGCAACGAGCGCTCCAATGCGCGGGCCAGCACCCTCCAGCTCGACATCAATCGCTTTCTTCCGAACGGGCAGGCCAACCCGAAGGTGGGCGTCGCCTATGCCGAGGCCACCCCGGGCAAAGGCCATC
>JBDSGI010000187.1:0-2900 GCA_039919035.1 Opitutaceae bacterium | reverse complement strand
CCACGCGCTCTTGCGCAAAGGCGCGAAACGGCGCGATGCCCGTCCCCGGACCGACCATGATGCAATCCACCGCGCCATTTTCTGGCGGCCCGAAGTGCGAGTGCGACACAAACACCGGCACCGGTGTCTGCCCCACCTGCGCCCGGTCCGAGAGAAAGGTCGAACACACGCCCACGCGCTCACGGCTGTTGGTCTCGTAGCGCACAATCGCCACGGTCAGGTGCACATCGGAGGGATGCGCCTTGGGTGACGAGGCAATCGAGTAGAGCCGCGGCATCAGCTTGCGCAGCTGATCGACCAACTCCTGCGGCGTGGGGCGCGCGCTCGGAAACTCGGCCAGCAAATCCACGAACTCCCGGTGCTCGAGAAACGCAATCAGCACATCCTTCGATTCCGGCGTGAGGAGGCCCGTGAGCCGCGCCTGCTCCGCCGGAGCGGTCGCCTTGGCCGCCAACACTTCCACCGCCCGACGCGTGGGCTTCGAGAGGGCGAGGCGCGAGGTCAGCGCCTCGCGCAGCGCAATCGGCTCCGACAGTTTCAAGCCCGCCGGCGACACCCGCTCACTTCCCGTCGCGCCGATCCGTCGCAAAATCTCGTCCACGTCCGCCGGCCGGTTGCTCGGAAAAACCCCGAGCGAATCGCCCGCGGCGTAGTGCAGACCGCTGCCGCGCAAATCGACGACGAAGTGCCGCGTCTCCTTCGCCGACCCGGGTTTGTTGAGCAGCCGATTCTCGGTCAGCCGCGCCGGAAACGGACGATCCTTGGAATACTCGGAAACCGGGCCGGGAGTCGGGGCGGACGACATGTTAGTCGCGTATGAAGCCTTCGGCCTTCAGATCAGGCAAGCTGGTTTCGGCCATAACCATCTCGGCGAGTGCTCAACGAAATCACAGCACGCGCCGTCGCACGTCGGCAGGACAACGACGACGCGCTGTTCGAGCTTTTCGATTACAACGCGCCAGCGGGCTTCGCTGTGGTTCATCTCCCATGGAGTGGCGGTCCGGACCAGTTATCCACCTTTCCGAGCTCTACCCGACATTTGCGCAAAGGATGCCATGCATGACGTCCGATGCCGACGATTGGCATCGATCTCACTGAATCCACGTCTCAATGGACTCGATCATCCCGCCTAGCCATAAGCCAATGCGAAAACCTCCGTCGCTAGGCTGGGTTTGCTGGTCAATTTTTTTCCCCCGCCCCGCGGCCTTCTCACCGGCAAGCTTGCAGCGGGGGGCGATTTGCCGCCCAGTAACCGAATGGCATCCGCCGAGCCCATTCGCCTGCAAAAATTCATCGCCGATGCGGGGATCTGTTCCCGCCGCAACGCCGAGGCGTTGATCGCGCAGGGCGAGGTGTGGGTAAACAGCGCCCCGGCCATGCCCGGTCAGAAGGTCACGCCCGGCGTCGACAAGGTGACCGTGGGCGGGAAATCCGTGCGCACCACCGCCCAGCCGCGGATCACCGTCGCGGTCAACAAGCCGCGTGGGCTCGTCTGCTCCAACGACGACCCACACCACGCGGCGACGGTCTTCGAGCTGCTGCCGCGCGAATTCGCCAAGTTTCGATTCTTCTGCGCCGGGCGGCTCGACCTCGACAGCGAGGGCCTCGTGATTCTCACGACCGATGGCGACCTCGCGAATCGGCTCATGCACCCTTCTAACGTGGTCGTGAAGCGCTACCACGTGACGCTCAAGAAACCGTTTCCTGCCTCGCGACTTGGTCAGCTCGTGCGCGGCGTCGTGCTCGAAGGCGAGAAACACAAGGTCGAGCGTGCCGCGCTCATCAACGCCGGAGCTTCTGAAGCGTCGACCAACCTCGATGTCCACATGCACCACGGCAAAAAGCGCGAAATCCGGCAGGTCTTCGCGACGCTCGGGTTCGACGTGACGCGCCTGCGCCGCTACCAAATCGGCTCACTGCAGGTGAAGGGAATCCCATTGCGGGCCGGCAAAGTCCTTTCTACGAAATCCATCGACGCCCTTTTTATCAATCCGCCCACGCCGCGCGCTCCCTTCGAAACCTCCTCCGCCTCCGCCCGTTCTTCTTCCGCCCATGACGCCTAAATTCCTCCGCCTCGCCGCGCTCGCTCTGGCTGCGGCCGCCCACCTCGCCGCCACGCCCCTCACCGTCACGACCGCCGTCCACACCCAGCCCGACGGCACCTCGGCCGCGCTCACGTATTTGAAGGCAGGCACCGAGCCCGCCGCCTCCGCCAAGGCCACCGCGCCCGCCGGCTGGCTCGCCATCGATCTGCCCGGACCGTTCGTCGGCTATGTGGAAAACAAGGACCTCGCCAAAAGCCTCGATGTGAAACCCGGCGCGAGCATCCGCCTCGCGCCCAAGTCCGACGCCGGCGTGCTCGCCGTCGCCGACGCGGCCGACAAGACCACGCTCACCGGCCTCCACGGGAAATGGACGCAAATCTCGCTCGAAAAAAATCTCGTCGGCTACATCCGCGTCGAGGCCGCCGGCGCCGGCCAGCCCGCGATGGCGACGACGCCCGCAGCGCCGGCGGACACCTCCGCCACGCCCGGCCAGCCCGCGCCCTCGCTCAACAGCGGCGGCGACAGCAGCGCGCTCCCTCGGCAATTTGCCGGCAAATTCGTCTCTACCCGCCGCCCGCTTGCGCCGCGGCGTCCCTACGACTACGCACTTAACGACGACGCCGGCCAGCGCTACGCCTACCTCGACATCTCGAAGCTCTTGCTCACCGAACAAATCGAAAACTACGTCGGCCGCAGCGTGATGGTTTTCGGCACCGCGAAGAATGCGCCCGACGGCAAGGAGATCGTCATCATGATCGAGACACTCCAACTCGCGCCCGCGAAGCGGCCCTGATTTCCGAGCCTCCGAATTTCCCGTGCAATTAATCGACGGAAACCAAATCGCCGCCGCCATCA
>JBDSGI010000186.1:0-2644 GCA_039919035.1 Opitutaceae bacterium | reverse complement strand
GCGATCACCTTCCTCGGCTTCGAGGTCGAGGGCATCGTCAACACCGGGGCGCCCAAATTGGAGCACGTCGTCGTAGGCGAAATTCTCACCCGCGCCAAGCATCCGAACGCCGACAAGCTTTCCGTCTGCACCGTCGATGTCGGTCCGGCTGGCGGCGTGAAGACGATTGTCTGCGGCGCGCCCAATTGCGACGCCGGCCACCGCGTGCTCGTCGCGCTCCCCGGTGCGGTCCTGCCGGGAAATTTCCAAATCAAGCAGTCGAAAATTCGCGGCCAGTCCTCCGACGGCATGATGTGCTCTGCCAAGGAACTCACGCTTTCCGAAGATGCCGCCGGCCTTCTCCTGCTCGACGGCCGCCCCGATCTCGGGACGCCGATGAACGCCGTGCTCCCGGCCGGCGACACCGTCTTCGACATCGAGATCACGCCGAACCGTCCCGACTGCCAATCGCACCTCGGCATCGCGCGCGAACTCGCAGCGTGGTTCAAGCTGCCGCTCATTTATCCGCAGGAGAAATTCCGCGGTGATGTCTCCGCTGCTCCCGCGCGACCGGATTTGCTGAAAGACGTGCGCGTCGAGGCGCCGGAAGATTGCCCGCTCTACAGCGCCACAATTATCTCCGGCATCAAGGTCGGTCCGAGCCCCGCGTGGCTCCAACGCCGTCTCTCCGTCGTCGGCCTGCGCCCGATCAACAACATCGTCGATGTCGGCAACTACGTGATGCTCGAGACCGGTCAGCCGCTGCACGCGTTCGACGCGAAAAAACTCGGTGGCAACGCCATCGTGGTCCGGCGCGCGGCCGACGGCGAAAAAATCACCACGCTCGACGGCAAGGAGCGCGCGCTTACCTCGCGAATGCTGGTGATCGCCGACGCGCAGAAGCCGGTCGTCGTCGCCGGAATCATGGGCGGAGTGAACTCGGGCGTGTCCGACGACACGACCGATCTCGTGCTGGAGTGCGCGATTTTCAAGAAGCAGTCCATCCGCGCGACCTCGCGTCAGCTCGCGCTCTCTTCCGATTCTTCTTACCGCTACGAACGCGGTGTCGACCCGCACGGGGCGCTTGAGGCGGCTTGGCGTGCCGTCGATCTCATTCTTGAAACGGCGGGCGGCCAGGTGGCCGGTCCCTCGTTCAAGGTGGGGAGTGAAGTGCCGTGGCAGCGCGAGGTGGTTGTTACCCACGACTACATCACGGAAAAGCTGGGCTTCGATATTCCCGCCGCCGACATGCGCGCGGCGTTCGAGGCGCTCGAACTCAACGTCACCCGCGAGGAGCCCACGACTCATCCCCGGCGCGGCCCCGCTTGGACTGTCAGCATCCCGAGCTGGCGCGACGACCTCGATCGCCCGATCGATCTCGTCGAGGAAGTGCTGCGTCTGCACGGCACGGAGAAAATTCCCGCCGCCGTCGTGTCATCACCCGGCCTGCTCGCCGCCGACGATCCAATCGTCGTCTTCAATCGCCGCGTTACCGACTACCTCGTCGGCCACGATTTCCACGAGTGCGTGAACTACACGCTGCGCCCCGCGAAGGAAATCGCGCCTTGGGTCAACCCGGCCGCTGCTGCCGAACTGGCGCTCGCCAACCCGTTTACCGAGGACCAATCCCATATCCGTCCGTCTCTCGTCACCGGGTTGCTCGAAACGTTGAAGCTTAACCAATCGCGTGGCGTCGCAGTCACGCGGCTGTGCGAGACCGGCCGCATTTTCTTGGAGCGCGATGGTCAAAACGTCGAATGTGCCGCCGTCGCGTTCGTGATCGCGGAAGCGGTGGGCGCGCGCGCGTGGTTGAAGCGCGAGGCCTCCGATTTCTACACGGCGAAGCATCATGTCGCCGCGCTGGCCGGTCTCGGCGGAATTGATTTCGCCCGGCAGGTCCTCGTGCCCTTGGCCGGCGTCGGTGGTTGGCAAGACGGTCATTCCGCCGGAGCAGGGGACATCGCCCACGGGTGGCTGGCGCGGTGCGGTTTACTGAATCTCGCGCTCGTGCAGTCGCTGGGGATCGAGGGCAAAGTCTATGCCGGATGTTTCGCGATCTTGCCGGATAAACTGAACGCCGACGCCGCGCGTCGCCGGTTTTCCGAATTCGGTCTCTTCCCCGCCGCGCTTCGTGATCTCGCGCTGGTGGTGGATGAGGCCACGCCGGCGGCCGAGGTGCAGAAAACCATCCTCAAGTTGGCCCGCGCCGCCGTGGGCAGCGCATTCGCAGTCGAAAGTGTGAGCGTGTTTGACCTCTACCGGGGCGCCGGTTTGCCCGAGGGGAAGAAGAGCCTCGCCTTCAACTTGGTCTTCCGTGCCACCGAACGGACTCTCAGAGACGATGAGGTGAACGGGGTCTTTCAAAAGGTGCAGGACGAGCTCACGAAAACCACGGCTTACCAAATCCGGAAATAACCCGGCGCACGCGCATGTCATCCGCTCCAGACCTCAATATCGATCGCGTGGCGAAGCTCGCGCGCCTCGCGCTCACGGCTGAGGAGAAGGCGACGTTTTCGCAACAGCTCGGCGGGGTGCTCCATCACATCGAGCAGCTCGGCAAAGTGGACATCACTGGCATCGAGCCGAGTTCACATGCCTTCGATGTGGTGAACGTTTGGGCCGACGACCAGGCCAAGCTTGGACTCTCGGTCGCGGATGCGCTGCG
>JBDSGI010000185.1:0-4016 GCA_039919035.1 Opitutaceae bacterium | reverse complement strand
CGGATGTTGATGAGGTCGCGAATGCCATCGGGCGCGATACGCGCATCGGCCCGAAATTCCTGAAGGCTTCGGTTGGGTTTGGCGGCTCCTGTTTTCAGAAGGACATCTTGAATCTCGTTTACCTCTGCGAGCACTTCGCGCTGCCCGAGGTGGCCGCCTATTGGGAAAGCGTGGTGAAGATGAACGACTGGCAGAAACATCGCTTTGCCTCGCGCATTGTGCGTTCGCTTTTCAATACCGTCGCTGACAAGAAAATCGCGGTGTTCGGCTTCGCCTTTAAAAAGGACACAAACGACACCCGCGAGTCCGCGGCGATTTCAGTCTGTCGCGATTTGCTCGCGGAGCAGGCGAGAGTGGTGGTTTACGATCCGAAGGTGCCGGCGGACGAAATTTTGGCCGATGTCCTTGGCAAAGGCCGGGAGGACCCGAGACTTACCGTGGCGAGGTCGGCCTACGAAGCGGCGCAGGGCGCCCACGCGATCGCGGTTTTGACCGAGTGGGATCAATTCAAGCGGCTCGATTACGCAGAGATTTTTTCCGGGATGCACCAGCCCGCCTTTGTCTTCGACGGGCGAAACATTCTCGACCTGCCGCGCCTGCGAGAAATCGGTTTCCGGGCCTCGGGGATTGGCAAGTAACCGTTCCGGCCAAAAAAAAGACCGCCCCTCGTCACAAAGAGGGGCGGTCCGATTCTGTTAGCGTAATATCCCGTCATCTCTCGGCGGGAAAGTGTCTTGGTTGTGCCGCGAGATCTTGACCGGCGCTAACCTCGCTTCGACCCGAACGGTCGGGCGCTTCAAGGCTTTTTTCAACCCGTGGCGAACGAAGCCGGCGACAAACTGAAGATCGAAGCGGAGCGGTTGGGTAGGCATATTTGAGTGAGGAAATTGATAGCCTTTTTACATCGCCACTCAACCTGAACAAACCCCCATGCCGACGGGGGAAACACGTAAGTCGCCACCGCATTCCGCCGAGCGCGGAGAAGGGTTATCTCGTGGCCCGCTTTGGCGGCTCGGGTGGTGCGGTGCCGAAGGCTAGGGCGTCGGGGCGGAACGGTGAATCTGCGGCGTCCAGGTAAGGTAGCTGGGCTCTTCGTGGAGAAACGCATCGGGCGCATCGGTCGCACGCAGCAGTTCCGCATCGTCGATTTGGGGCAGAATATCCGCCAGCGCGTAAGTGCAGGTTTCAACCTTGGGTGGCAATTGGGTCCAGTGGCGAAAGCCGGCCGGCATCACCAGTTTCCCGCTCAGATCTCCGGTCGGCATCCGCCGGAGTCCGTGGCCGAGTTGATAGTGATGCCACAAGTCGCGGCGTGCGTCTGCGATTACGCCAACTTCGCTGCGCCCTAGCGCATGAGCGACCACGGCCAAGCTCGTGTAGGCATAAATGGGCCTTGGCTTCAGCATGCACCATGTCCGCAGCGCCATCGCGGAGGTGCGGATGCCCAGCACCGAGCCCGGTCCTTCGCAATACACGAACGCATCGATGCTCGCGGGAACGATTGCCAGCTGCGTCGCCGATTTGAAAATACCAATGCCCGATTCTTCCGGACTCGTGGCCCAACTTTCTATTCCGTCCGCTCCCAGCAGCCCGACTTGGATCGTCGCGGACGCCGCATCGATCAGCAGGACAGAACCGTGGCGGCGAATCTCGCGGAAGCTGGGCATCGGAGCGCAACCAAACGGGCCGGCACTCGGGCGCGCAAGCGCGCAGAATCCGTCATTGACCGACTTTCCCCGCACTCTACGGTCGGCAATTCTTTCAACAACCAACCTGCCGCCACTCCCGTCGTGAACGTCCAATTGAATAGTGTTTCCGCCACCCGCAAGAGTCTCGTCGTCACCCTCGACGCGAGCGAAGTCGATGCCGAGCATCGGGCCGTCGTCGGTGAAATCTCCAAGCTCGCGCGCCTGCCCGGCTTTCGCCCCGGCAAGGCCCCCGCCAGCATGATCGCGAAGCGCTTCGCCAAGGAGATCGCGGACGATTTTAAACAGAAGGTGGTCGCGAAGGCCTACCGTGCCGGGCTGGAGAAGGAGAAACTCGATGTGCTGAATGTCGTGAACGTCGAGGAGGGCGCGATTGCCGTCGGCACCCCCGCGACCGTCACAGTCACGCTTGATGTCCGCCCGGATTTTCAATTGCCCGACTACGCCAACCTCGCCACGGAAATCGCGCCCATCGAGGCGACGGATGCCGAGGTTGAGACTGTGGTTCAGGGCCTCCGCACCGAGCGGGCCGATTTCAAGCCCGCCGATCGTCCGGCGCAAAAGGGCGACTACGTGAAGCTTTCTTACGAGGGGAAAATCGACGGTCAGCCAATCACCGCGATCGCCCCGGACAAGCAGCTCTACGGCAACGCCCCGCAGACCTGGGAAGAGGTGGATGGCGCCAACGAGGGCGTGATTCCCGGCCTCGGCAAGCAGCTCGCCGGCCTCAAGACGGGAGAGAAGAAGGACATTGTGGTGACGTTCCCCGCGGAGTTCACCGCCGTGCCGGCGCTGGCCGGCCGGATCGCGAGCTACGGCGTGGAGATTCAGGAAGTCCGGGAGCGCGTGCTACCCGCCTTGGACGCGGACTTCTTCAAGGCTCATCAGGTGGACGATCTCGCGGGTTTGCAGACGCAGGTGCGGAACAATCTGAAACTGCAAAAGGAAGGCCAAAATCGCACCGCGCAGCGCCGTCAGGTGATTGACCAGCTTGGCGCCAAAACCGATTTCCCGGTGCCGGACTCGCTGGTCGAGGCCGAGACGCAGGGCGTGCTGCGGCAATTCATCGAGGAAAACATGCGCCGCGGTGTGCCGCAGGAGCAGTTCGAGAAGGACAAGAAGGAGCTCTTCGAGGGTGCGAAGAAGTCCGCCGTCAACCGGGTGAAGATCCAGCTCGTCCTCGCGAAGATCGCCGAGCAGGAGAAACTCGAAATCACCAACGACGACCTCAACGACTACATCTACCGCGAGTCGATGCGCTCGGGTCAGAAGCCCGACAAGCTGGCGAAGGCCCTCGGCTCCGACCGCGATCAGCTCCGCGCCGTGCAGCAAAATATCATTTTCGACAAGGCGGTTGATTTCTTGGTCTCCAAGGCTACGGTCAAAACCGTCCAGCCAACGGCCTGAGCGCCGCCAACTCCTCCATCATCACGTGAGCTACGACGTCACCATCTGGGATAACAACGGCCGCGAAACGCGTCCGATGAGTGTTTATTCGCGCCTTCTCAAGGACCGCATTCTTTTCATCGGCACTCCCATTGACGATAATGTCGCGAATCTCGTCATCGCCCAGATGCTCTACCTCCAGATGGAGGACGCGAAGAAAGACATCCATCTCTACATCAATTCGCCCGGTGGCATCGTGACCGGTGGCATGGCCATCTACGACACGATGAACTTCCTCCAGTGCGACATCGTCACCTACTGTCTTGGCATGGCCGCCAGCATGAGCACGGTGCTGCTGGCCGCCGGCACCAAGGGCAAACGGTTCGCCCTGCCGAACAGTCGCGTGATGATTCATCAGCCCAGCGGCGGCGCCGGTGGCCAGACCGCGGATATCGCGATTGCCGCGCGGGAAATCCTGCGCTGGCGCAAGACCCTTAACGAGACTTTGGCCCGCCACACCGGCAAGACCGCCGAGCAGATTGAGAAGGACTCGGATCGCGACTACTACATGAGCGCGCAGGAGGCCAAGGACTACGGCATCGTCGACCAAGTGGTGGTTTCGACCCGAGACGTTCAGGCGACGGTCCAGTCGGCTGCATAGCCGTTATCATAGGCATTTCCCGCCTCAATCGCGTCTCGACTCCGAGGTTGGCCCAACCAATCTCCGCGCATGGCAAAATCGGCGCGCATGACCCTGTGTTCGTTCTGCGGAAAATCGCAGGCGGAGGTGAAAAAAATCATCGCGGGTCCCGGCGTCTACATTTGCGATTCGTGCGTCAATGTCTGCAAAACGATCATCGACCGCGAGATCAAGGCGCCGGCAGCTGAAGCCCGGCCGGCGATCCGGCTGATCAAGCCGTCGGA
>JBDSGI010000184.1:0-3440 GCA_039919035.1 Opitutaceae bacterium | reverse complement strand
CACTTTGGGCGGGCCGATTCTGAAAAACCGCCTCTTCTTCTTCGTCAACTACGAGAAGTATGAATCGACGGCGCCTGAAATCGCCGCCTTCGATCCGACAGGAACTCCGCAGGGCGCCGCCGATCTCGGTGCGATAAATGCGCGTCTCGGGGCGCTCAAGTCGGGGGTGAGCTACGGTAGCAGTTTGGATTTCGGCACCTTTATCGGTCGCACCGCGCCGATTTCGCAATTCAACGAAATCAAACTGGCCAAGATCGATTGGAATATTACGGCGGGCCAGCGGTTCTCGGTTCGCTACAACAAGACGGAGGGCGAATTGCCGGCCAGTGGTCGCTACACGACGCAAAATCTTGCGGCGACGAGCGGCTCGGGCATTGCGACCGCGCCTTATGCGACGAATCTTTCTTCAAACCGTTTCGTGCAGGTGCGCAGCGAGGAGGTATGGGCCGCCCAGCTTTTTAGCACTTGGACGCCCGACTTCAAAACCGAGCTTCGTTATGCCCAGAACGAATACTCGCAGGACACTCCGTCACCGGTTACTTTCCCGGAAGTGCGCATCTTCGGGGTGTCGGGCCTCGCCCTTTCAGGACAGAGTATCGGTAACGGGGCCTTGGTATTGGGCACGGAGCAGAACCGTCATGGCAACTATCTCTCGGTGAAGACCAAGAGCATGAGCGTTTCGGGCGAATATTTGCTGAATCAGCTGACCCTTTCCGGAGGTTACGACCGCGAGCAGAGCGATTTTCTGAATCTTTTCCGCAACAATTCCTATGGTGTTTTCGACTACGCGAATGTGGCGGCTTTCGTCAGCGATACGCCGAGCATCTTCACTCGGAACTACTACCAGGTGGGAACGCCGCCTAGTGAAAACAGCGACTTCTCGATTAATGGCATTTTCGGCCAGGCTAAGTGGGAAGTTTCTTCACGGTTCAACGTCACGTTTGGCCTTCGCTATGACTTTTTCACCTCAAAAAACCGGCCGCCACTGAACAGCCTTTTCACCCAGGTATTTGGCTTCCGCAACGACGGCACCGTGGATGGGGCCAACGCAATATCCCCCCGGCTGAGTTTCAACTATGCCCCCGACGAGGCTCGCCGCGTGCAATTTCGCGGTGGCGTTGGACATTTTGAAGGACGGATTCCGTGGGTTATGGTCTCGAACTCTTTCGGCAACTCCGGGGTCGGGCGCACCAGCGACACGCTCACTGCCGCGAGTCCGGGGGGGGTGCCAAAGTTGAGCAGTTATCTCGCCACCAACTTCGATCCCAAGAATCCGATTGGCACGATCACCAACGCTACGGTGACACGCCCCCAAATGAACTTGGTGGATAATAAATTGAGCCCCCCTTCAGTCTGGCGGGGTAATTTTGCCGTGGATGTGATGCTGCCTGCGATTGGCAGCACCATGACCTTCGAGGCAATCCACACTCGCACGGACAAGGCTATCTTCATCCGCGACCTGAATCTCAAACCTAGGTTTGTCGGACTTGATGGCCGGCAGATTTACAGCGGTTCGTTGGCCGCGCCGGCCAATGCCCTGCACCCTGAGTTTTCGAACGTTTATAGCGTCAGCAATATCAGTGAAGGCCGTTCGACCTACGTTTCGTTCGGGCTGAACCGACCGCTGAAAAAATCGTGGAGTTACAACGCGACCTTTACCGTCGGGGACGCGGAGGATGCGTTGCCGCTGGGGGAAACGACTGCGGGGTCTCAATTCGGCCGCAATGGGGTATTCAACCAGAATCAACCTGAAGTTTCCCGCTCGGCTTTTGAAGTGGGGAAACGCCTTCAGGTGAGTCTGGCCCGCGAATTTCAATTTACGAAATTGGGCAAGACCGTGGTCAGTCTCTACTACGAGGGCCGCACGGGAAATCCCTACACCTACACTTACGCCAGCGACGCCAACGGAGACGGTGTGGTCGGTAATGATCTGATTTACGTGCCCACGAGCGTAAGCGATCCGGTATTCGCGAACCTGCCTGTAAACGTGGCCCAGAGTTACATGAACTTTGTCGATCGCAGCGAGCTGGCCGAGTATAAGGGCACCGTGGCTCCGCGGCACGCCTTTGTTCAGCCTTGGACGAATCGCCTCGATCTGCGCATCAGCCAAAAAATCGCCATCTACAAGCCCGTCGAAATCGAGCTCTTCGCGGATTTCATCAACTTTGGCGCTTGGTTCAGCAAACGCATGTTCGGCTATCAGGAGATAATTCGCAGCGGCAGCAGCGACAACGAGCTGGCGGTCGTCAAGACCTTCGGTGCGGCGACCTACGATCCATCCAGCCGCCGTCTTCTAATGAGCGGATCGGCCTACGTCCCTCCCGTTGTGCCCACACCTGACAACGAATTGTCGCGTTGGAGGATCCAATTCGGCGCCCGTCTCCGCTTTTAATCCGGTCGGGCAAATTCATCCGCTTTGGGTTTGATGGCGCCAAGCCCGCTTCGCCTTATTTCGTTGGGTGGCGCACCCGCTATCGAGCCGATGCAAAAGAGAGGGGAAACGGACTTGGCGGGTTTTGATAACGCCCGGAGTGGCGGCGCCATCGGCTTTGCTGTGCCCCGAGGATTATTTTATCGGCGAATCCGCTGGGTGACTATCCGGTTACCTGCACCGCCAGTCAGCGCCGGTCTTGACTGCATTTTCGTCGCATCACTAGCTGCATATCCCACTACCGTTCCCGCAAACCGCGCCGATGGCGGCGCAGACTGTTCACACTGCACCACACCATGAAAGCAAACCACGTTTTTTCGCGGACCCTCGCCGCGTGCATCACGCTGCTTCTCGCCCTCGCCGGCAGCGCCTTCGGCCAAGGCATCACGACGTCCGCTTTGAGCGGCACCGTCTCTGACAAACAGGGCAAGGCTGTGGCCGGCGCCACGATCGTTGCGTTGCATGAGCCCTCGGGCACGCGCGCGAGCGCTGTGACGCGGCCCAGCGGCCAGTTCAACCTCTCCGGCCTGCGTGTCGGCGGCCCTTATACGATCACTACGAGCGGCCCGGGCGGGCTTTCCGACACGAAGGGCAACATCTTCCTCGAGCTTGGCCAGACGCTGGAGCTGTCGATCGCGCTCGGCACCGGGGTGGTGCAGATGGAGGCGTTCCAGGTCGAGGCCGGGCGCGACACGACGTTCGGCTCGACCCGCATGGGCGCGGGCACCGGATTCTCCGAAACGGACCTCGACGCGATCGCCTCGATCCGCGGCGACGTGCAGGACATCGCCAAGCTCGACTCGCGCCTCACGCTCAACTCCCTCGACCGCGGCGGCCAGCTCAGCGCGCAGGGGCAGAACAGCCGCTTCAACTCCTTCCTGATCGACGGCGTCGAGGCCAACGATCCTTACGGCATCAACGACAGTGGCATGTCCTCGCTCCGCAGCCCGATCCCGCTCGAGGCGCTCTCCAACCTCACGGTCGAGCTCAACCCCTACGACATCCGCCG
>JBDSGI010000183.1:0-3512 GCA_039919035.1 Opitutaceae bacterium | reverse complement strand
CGACGCGGGATAGACTTCGCCCAACTTCAAGGTTTGCCCTTCGTAGCGCGCGCCGAGTTGTAGCGTGGCGTGTTCGCCTAGCTTCATTTCTTCGAGCGCGAAGACCGCGCCGCTGTGCGTGAGCGAGCGTGGGGTGGCGACCTCCTCGCCGCGGGCGGCGAAATCGCTGCGCGTCGCCTGCACGCCTAAGGTGCCAGTCACGTCGCCGAGGGCGGCGTGCGGTAGCTCCAGCCGGCTGTCCCAAGCCTTGTTGGTGATCGTCGTATTGACCGTTGAGCCGCCGAGCTCCGAGTGCGCGTAGTCGGCGAGGCCAAACCGGGCCTTGGCGCCGCGAAACACGCCGAAAGCCTGAGTCGTCTCCGCCGCCAGATCGAGGCGCGTGCGCCGCATACGGATGCTGGTCGGTGGGCTATCGCCCGTGGGCACGCCGTAGTCGGTTTCGTAGCGGCTGATCGCTGCGCCGGCGTGGCCCGCTTTCCAAAATACGCTGCCGCCGAGCGAGCCGTTGAACGTGTCGCTGGCGCTGCCGGGCAGCGTGCCGCTCGGTTGGTTGGCGGGCGCATCATCGTCAATTCGCGCGAACCCCGGGATGCGCAGATCGCTGGTCCGTTGCTTCGACAGGTTGAGCTGCGTGGAAAAATTGCCCTTCCCGCCGCCCACCGAGAAGACCGCCGCGCGTTCGCGCCCGGCCCCGCCGCCGCGCAGCTCCGCCGCGCCGCTCGCGCGGCCGTCCGGCGCGGTGTCGGGAATGGAGTTATCGATGACGTTCACCGCGCCGCCCACGGCCGAGCTGCCGTAAAGCAGCGTGCTGGGGCCGCGCAGCACCTCGATGCGCGAGGCGAAGAGCGGCTCGACCGCGGTGTTGTGATCGGGACTGACGTTGGAGGCGTCGAGCGCGCCCACACCGTTGTCGAGCACCCGCACGCGATCGCCACCCAGGCCGCGAATCACGGGACGGCTCGCGCCGGGGCCGTAGTAAGTGGAACTCACGCCGGGCGTGCCGGAGAGCGTTTCGCCGAGCGTGGCCTGCACCTGCCGGTGCAGCTCCTCGCCGGCGAGGACCGACGTGCCTTGGGCGACGTCGAAAGCGGTCTTGGGATCGTGGCCGGCGCTGACCACGAATTTGTCGAGATGCTGGATGCCGTCCTTCTCGGACGACGGGCGCGGCGGCGGGGTTACAGGTGCGGTTTGGGCGCTGGCTGGGAGGCGAAGCAGCCCGAGGCAGAGCAATGAAACGAAAAGAGGGCGACAGGGAGACATGGCGAATTTGGGAGCAACGCACGGAATCGGAAAACGCACCCACGCTCTGGGCGTGCGGCGCACCAACACGCGGTGCGTCGCAACGCACCGCGGCAAAATCAACCGATCCGATTTCCCGGCGGCCCGCGCTCCGGCTGGCGCAGATAACGGGGCGAAACGAGACACACCTCCGTGGCCGCGACCGGCAGCCGGGCTGGGAAAAGATTTTCCGGCGGCGTCGGAACGGCAACGGCGACGACCAACAATACGCCGCCCGCAAACAGCACCACGGCGCATGCGTCCTCACCACCCGGCGTGGCGTGCCCCGTGTCGTGCAGAAGATCGTGCGCCGTCGGGCTTGCGGCAAAGATCGTCAGCGCCAGCACCATCGTCGCGCACCCGCTGGCCAGAACACGCCGCGCCCACTCGGCGAACGGGGTGTTATGGACAGTGGTGAGCATGCGGCAGGGCGGGAATGTCGCGATTATGGCAGATGCGTCAAGCGGGGGGCCGGCGCCGTTGGAGCAAGGTCACGGCCAGCAACAACCCGAACGCCAGCACCAGCAGCACGGCGGCGAAGGCGTGGGCCTGGGGGTAGGCGAGGCGTTGCACATCGTCGTAGAGGGCGATGCTGGCGACCTTGGTCACGCCGGGAATCGAGCCGCCGATCATCAGCACGACGCCGAATTCGCCGAGCGTGTGCGCGAAACCAAGCGTGAGCCCGGCCGTGATGCCGCGCCACGCGAGGGGCGCATGCAGCCGGAGAAAAACCCGCGCGGGCGAACCGCCGAGCGTCCGACCCGCCTCGACCAGTTCGCGCGGCACGGCGCGGAGCGCCGCCTGAAATGGCTGCACGGCGAAAGGCAGGGAGTAAAAGATCGAGGCGATCACGAGTCCCGTGAAACTGAAGGCCAGCGGCGCCCCCGTGACGTCGCGCCACCAACTGCCGGGCGGATGATTCGGCGAGAACGCGACGAGCAGGTAAAAGCCGATGACCGTCGGCGGGAGCACAATGGGCAGGCCGACCAGCGTCTCGATGAAGGGCGCGAGGCGCGTGCGCGTGGTGTTCAGCCAGTGCGCGAGTGGCAGCCCGATCAGCCCGAGACAAAGCGTGGTGATTGCGGCCAAGCGCAGCGTTAGCCAGAGCGCTTCCCACAGCGGGGGCGGGAGACCGAGGAAAGTGGCGGCGTGGTCGGACAAGGCGGGAATTCGCCGGGACGCTCAACGCTCCGGGCCGACTGCTCAAACCTTAACGCGCGTGGGGCTTGTCCGCCTCCGCCGTCGGCGGCAGCCGAAAACCGAAACGGTCGAAAATGGCCCGCGCTTCGGTAGAACGTAGAAACGCGAGGAAGCGCACGGCGGCGGGATTGGCGATGCCGCGCGTCGTGAGCACCGCGCCTTGTTCGAGCGGCGCGTGGAGCGTGGCGGGAATTTCCGCCCAGCGCCCCACCGCGCGGAGCGGCGGCGCGACGACCAGTGAGAGCGCGACGAGGCCGGCGTCGGCGTTGCCGGTCTGCACAAACTGCGCGGTCTGCGCGATGTTTTCGCCGAGCACGAGCTTGGGTTGGGCGGCGGACCACACGCCGAGTTTTTCGAGGGCCTGCTGCGCGGCACGGCCGTAAGGCGCGTGCGCAGGATTCGCGATCGCGAATTTGGTCACGCGGCCATCGCGCACCACGGCGGCGAGGTCGGCGGGATTAAGATCGGCGCGTGTGGTCCACAGCACCAGTCGGCCAATGGCGTAGGGGGTGAGGCTTTTTTCGTCGGCCGCGCCCGCCGTGATCAAATCGCGCGGGTAGCGGAGATCGGCGGAGAGAAACACATCGAACGGCGCGCCGTTTTTGATCTGGGCGAAGAAATTTCCCGACGATCCCGTGACGACGGTGAGCGCGACCGCCGGCTTGGCTTTGGCGAACTCGGCGCCCAGCGCATCGAGGCAAAACACCAAGTCGCTGGCGGCGGCGATGGTGACTGCCGCCGGCTTGGGCGCTCCCGGGAGCGGTCGGTCGAATCCCAGTGTCATCGCGAGGGCGACGATCCAAAACACTGCACGGCGGCGCATGGCTTACTTCGCCGGCTTGGGCGCGGCGGGCTTCACGTCCTCAAGCACCCAGCTCGTGCCCTGGCGTGACATCTGGCCCGTGACGGCGTCGCCGACTTTGAAGGCTTTGAGGGCGGCGGCGTCGACTTTGAACATCATCGTCATCGCGCGCATCACCCCCGGAATGTCTTCGTGCTTAATCATAAAGGCGGACTTGTCGGCCACGACTGAC
>JBDSGI010000182.1:0-11258 GCA_039919035.1 Opitutaceae bacterium | reverse complement strand
GCGCAGCGGCCGTCGGTGGTTTGAGCCGCAGCAAAAACTCAACGGCCATTCGGCCCGTCGCGGGGTTGCGCGTCGGCGTGCTGGTGAAAGTGAACTCGTCAAACTGCGAGAGCTGCTGGTCCGCTCGAAGTTGCTCCAGATAGGCGGTCGCATATCCGCTCGCGGCGGCCGCATCGCCACTGACCGCCAAACGCATGGTCAGCCCGCTCTCGCGCAGATCGAGGCTGTCAATCGCCACGTTGGCCGGCAGGGTCTGGGCGAGTCGCACGACCAAGGGAGAGACCAGTGCCTTCGATTTGATGAAGGCATCGACCTCATTGATGCGGGTCTCGTCGGCCTGAAATTTCTTGTGGATCGCGATCGCCTGGTCGCTCACGCGCTTGTCGCGATTGATCAGCCCTTCAATGTGCGCGATCTGGCCGTTGACCACGTGGAGCTGCCATTCCTTGAAGCCAAAATATGCCCCCAGCACCGTCGCGACAAAAATGGCCACGCCATTGACGAAGAAGGCCGTGCGCACGACCTTGATGTCCGGCAACTTTTCGTAGTTGCGGAAATTGGGGTGCCACGCAGGCAGGGCGGCCACTTCGGCCGTCTCATTTTTTTTCTTAAGCAGCGACAGCATGAGCGGAATGAGTCTGAGCGATGAGAGAGAGAAGACCGAACCACCGGTTGTCGTGAGCCTGCTTCAGGAGAGCCTCGGGCACCGAGACCTGACGCGACTCGAGCCAGGCGACGGGATCGAGCTTCAGGCTTGAAATGCCAAGGGCTCCGGAAACCGCCGCGTCCAGCCAGCTCAACTTTGGCGAGAGCTGCGTCGTGAAAACGTGCGCCACGGACTGTCCGGTCTGGACCTCGTAGAATCCGATCGCAGACTGCAACTCCTTCAGGACCTTCTTAATCAAGAGCGGCCCCATGCCGGTGAAGTCGAAGGTGTTTGAATAAAAAAGTTTCCGGGCCGATTCCTCGTCCTTCAAGCCAAGCTCTTTCTGCACGATGGGGACCATCGCCTCCAAGCCCTGCGCGACCGAGCGGGAAGCCTCCACGCCGTTCGCCGATACGATGAACGAGTGCGTCGCATGCATCCCGATTTCCAGCACCAGCACCGAACCCTTGGTGCGGCTAAAGGCGAGGCAATCGACCACGCCACCGAGGGTCGCGACTGAGCCCAGTTCCAAGCGCTCGGGATAGATCCCAGACTCCAGCAGACTGGCCTGGATGCCTTGGGCATCCGCGATTGGCAGACCGCAAAAAACGACATCCTTCTGGGTGCCGCGCGCGGAGTCGAAATCGATGCCGTCATTCGCGTTCAGAATCGCGAGGGAGTATTTGTCCTCCTCGATGCGAAATTGCTGCGCGCACAACTCGGCAAGGTAGGCGTGATCTTTCACCCGCTTCGGCTCCACCGTTTGACGACGGACGAGGCGCTTTTCGGGATAGATGCCCACCGCGGCGTGCAGATAGCCGCTGGGCGTTTTTTTCGGCTGCAGGCGGACGAGCATGTCCTTGAGGGCGCCTAAATCGTTCGGTGCACACTCCAGCATGTCCTCCAGAACAAATGGCGCCGTCGGGCCCGACGTGCGGGCAATCATGACGCCGTGGTCGCTGAGCTCGACGAAGAATCCTTTGGATTTGTGGGAAAAATACATGCTGCGAAGTGAAGGCGTTTTTTGAAAACGGCGCAGTTTGGCGGCGAAGGCGGGAGGCCTTACAAGATCAAACCCCCGCTGTATCCCGTTGGAGGGGACCATTTACTTTTTCTTGAGCAAATCGGGGCCTTCAGCCGCGTTTCCGCGACCGCTTTGCCCAAAGTTGTGCGTAATCTCACAGCGACAACTACGGTCACCGCGCAACGAACCTTAGCTAAAAAGGAAAACCCGCCGTGTGCACGGCGGGTTTTGAAATCTGACAAACAATTGGCGCGCTCAACGCGCGCGGCTTACTTCTGCCACGTGCGCTTCTTGTGGCGATTTGCCTTCAAGCGCTTGCGGCGCTTGTGCTTGTTCATTTTCAAACGACGTTTCTTTTTCAGATTGCCCATGGTGAAGTTGTTTTTGAACGATCAACGTGCGTCTCGCCAGCGGACCTGTAAAGCCGAATTTACGGCCAAGGCACCACGGCCAACCGGCGCTCGTGGGTAAAGACCAATTGGCAGGCGACCGCCGCGGGCTCCACGCCAGCGAGCACCGCCACCACACGGCGGTATAGATTCATCTGCGCGCGGTGACGCGAAACGGCTGCCGCCATTCCGTCGGCGCCAACCCACCGCACCGTCTTGAAGTCGAAAACGCTCGCCGAAACGACCCGCCCATCCGTCCCGCGCTTCAGCAGCACGCGATCAAAAGCGCCGGCAATCCACGCGCCATCGAGGACGATTTCAAACATCCGCTCGCGCCAAACCTCGACTCCCGGCCGGCGGGCCCACACCTCCTCCAGCGGAGTCGCGGTGATGCACGCCCTCGCCTCGTCCACCGCTTCCGCCGACAGCCCGCGACTACCCCATGGCGCCGTGTCCGCGTCTTCCCGCCATTCAATCTCGGCCAATAATCCGTGCACTTGTTCGCCGAAGCTGCGGCCCGCATCCGCCTCGTCGGCCAATATCTGCCGCGCGGCCACCTTGCCGGTGCGGTCGGACGAAGGCCGTCGCGCCGGACGCCGCGGCGCCGGCACACCGCCCGTCAGGTTCGCCGCAACGACGGAACGTTGCAGCGGCGGCGACGCCGGCGATGGCTCAAGCTTCCGATGCCAAAGGCCGTCGCCCGATGCCCATGTCCCCGCACATGACAGCTGGCCGATCGTGATGTCCGTGGCGCATCCGCCCAGCGACCTAGCAAGGAGCATCCGGTAGTTATGCGAGACGGATGAACTCGGCGACGAGGTGATGAGATACATCGCTCGCTTTGCCCGGCTCATCGCCACATAGAGCAGGGCGAGCGCCTCGTGGGCGGCTTCCGTTTCGGCGGCCTGCACATGCGCGGCCAGAGTCGCATCGTGACTGAAGAATATTTTCGATGGCAGATCCAGCACCCATTGAACTTCGCGCTCACGGGTCCTTTGCACCGCCAAACCCTGGCGGCGCTGGTCGATGCGCTGCCCTTCCAAATCGGGGAGGAGGACGACATCGAATCCCAAGCCCTTGGCCTTATGAATCGTCAGGACCTTAACGACGCCCGTTACATCAGAGTCCCTCACCGCATGCCGCTGCATGAACGCCAAAAACTCCCCGACCTCCCGCCCGCCGGAGGCGTCGAAGAGCGCTGCCGCCACCAATAACTGCCGGCCTCGCTCGCGGCTAAAAGAATCATCCGCCGCCAACTTTGAATCGAGGCGCTCCAGCCAAAACTCCAACGTGCGCTCAAATCCATCGGCGTGAATTTGTCCCAGCACCCGCCGCGAAAGCTGCTCGGCGGAGTGCAGGCCCGCCTCGTCAAGCAAGGCGCGCAGCGGAGTCATCGCCAGGTGCTCATGGGCAAATCGGTCCCCCGGGTGCGCCGCCGCCTGCACTAGAGCGAGCAGCGCAGCGCCAAGCGGATTGTCTGTCGCGATGTGCAAGTCGGCCTCCGCGACCGCCGGAATCCCTCCTTCCCGCCGCAGATAGTCGGCTAGGGCCGCAGCGGTGCCATTCGTCTGCGTGAGCACGGCGCATTCCAGCCCGCGTTCGAGCGGGGCGATCTCTTGCAGGAGGCTGACGACGAGCCCGAATCGGCCCTCCTCGTCCTCCGCGTGCAGCCAGGCCGCCTGACCGTTGAGTTTTGGGCGCGCGGATTCGTGCGTCCGCCAGTCACGATTCCAATCCTCGCTCGCCTTGCCCGGAAAAAGCTCCGTCAAAACGTCGCCGCGCCCGAACACCGCGTTCACGCATTCAATAATTGCCGGCCCCGACCGCCACGATGCCACGAGATGCTCCTCCGCGATGGTCCCGGGCGCGGCCTCGTTGTAATGATCGAGTATCTCGTGAAACAACTCGGGGTCGCCTTCGCGCCAGCGGTAGATCGCCTGCTTCACATCGCCGACGCAGAAAAAACTCCGCGCGCCCGTCGGATCCTGCACCGCCTCGTCCACCAGATTGCGCAACACGCTCCATTGCCCGAAACTCGTGTCCTGAAATTCGTCGAGGAGCCAGTGATCGAACTGGGCATCGAGCCGAAAATCAACCATCAGCCGCCCGTCCCCGTCGCCCTGCCCCGCTCGCCCCAGCACCACCCCATCCGCCTGCGGCAGAAGCAATCGCTGGACATCCCCGAACGTGAGCCGGCCTTCGCGACGGACCGAATCGTGATAAAGGGCATCGTAGCTTCGCAGCACGGCGTGGATGCCGCGCGTGATTTCAAGTCGGCGCGCGAACTCGTCTCCCATGATGTGTCGCACGATCGAGCTGAGCGCGCGGCATTCCTCCGCGCCGAACCCCATTTTTTTGCGCTCCACCGTGATCTCCGCGGAACCGCGCCGCACGTCGTCCCACCCTGCCAGCACATTCTTCAACAGATACTCGATCGCCGGGGGCAGCGGCGCCCCGGCGCTCCAAAGAGGCAACGCCTTGAAAAAAACCTCAAAGCGCGCCACCTGTTTATCTGAAAAATCCCGCCGAGCCAGTAGCGCGCGTAAGGTCGCGATATGGTCACCCAGTTTCGTTCCGTCAGCGGCCAACCACTCGCAACCGTCGGGCCAGATGCGCGCGGGATTGCCCCAAACGTCCGCCGCCGGCGCGGCCAAGAAGGTTTCCAAGTGCTCGTCGAGAAAACCGTCCAGCCGACTGGCCAGCTGCTTTTCCTCGGCGCCAAACGTCGCCCGCTTGAACGCTTCGATAAATTCGCGCTGGGCCTCGTCCAAGCCGCCCGCACCGCTCGCAAACATCCGGCGCAACAGGCGCCGACGCTCAACGAGCGCCGCGTGTTCCTGCACGACTTCAAAATCGCCGGCCAAACCGAGTTCGAAGGGGAAAGCACGGACAATGCGACCGAAGAAGCCATCGAGCGTGCCGAGCCGTAGTCGGGGCATCGCGTCCACCATCGTGCGGAGCAATCGCAAAAAATCCCCCGCGCCCAGCGCCGGTCGTCCGATCTCGCGCGCCAGCTGTGCCGCCGTGTGAGCATCGCTCGCCGCGCGTGCGAGTTTGCCGAGGATTTCATCAAAAAATTCGGCCGCCGCCTTTCGCGTGAAAGTGAGCGCGACGATGCGTTCCGGCGCCGCCCCGCCGGCGAGCAGCGCCACAAAGCGATTCGTCAGCGCATAGGTTTTCCCCGAGCCCGCCGACGCGAGGATCATGACGTGCCGCAGACTCACGGCGTTCCCTCCCAGACGAGACTCGCCTCCGTCCCGTGATGAAACAACGCCGCAAAGTCATCCTGCCGCGCCGCCCATTCCACTGGCGGCCAGAAAACCCCCGCGCGAATCGCCGCCGCGACATGATCCGCGCACGCGTTGGCCGAAGCTTGGAGCGGTCCATTGAGCTCGGGCCAAAGCACGAGCGCGGTATCACTCACGGCTTTCGGAAGATTCACGTAGCCGCACGAGAGCGGTGTGTCCGGAAACTCGGAGGCCAGCGCCCGCAAATAAAGCGGCAGCTGCAAATCCGCCCAGGCTTGGTCCTGTGCGCCGCCGGGTCGCCGCCACGGCTCGTCCTCGGGACGCGCGGCGCGTAAGTGAGATTTCTGCGGGGGCGTGGCCGTGTCACTCGTCTTGTAATCGATCACGCGCAACGCACCCGTGGCTTCATGTCGCTCCACGCGATCGATTTTTCCGCGCACCTCCAAGCCGGCGATCTGGAGCGAAAAGGCCCATTCGATCCGGAGCGCCACCCAGCCCTCCGCTCGCTCCCGCGCCTGCAGCGCCGCCACCCGGCCCAGTCGTTGACGAGCCGATTCCAACTGGACGATCAACGGCAGCGTCAGATTCCGGCCAAAGCGCGCGCGCGCCACCCGCTCCAATTCATCGTGGAGAAATTCGCGTAGCTTCGTCTCGTCGGTGCAATCTTGCAGGGCAGGCGCGCGTCCCATCGCCTCCAGCGCCGCGTGGCAGAGCGTGCCAAAATCCCGCGCGTCGAGTTCCGTCTTGGCCGGATCGACCGGCTCCATGCGCAGCACGTGGCTGAGATAAAAACGAAACGGACAGGCGAGCCACGCGCGTAGCCCGGTGACGGCCACGCGCTCCGGCGGCCCGACTCGCCGAGGTTTCATGGGCCATGCTCGCGTCCACGGCACGCTCGCGCGTAGCGCCGGCAGCGGGCGAAAGAGAAACGCCACGCGCTCCGGCAGGGCCTCGTCGGCACACCGCAGCAGCAGGCGCGACGGCCGCAACGGATCGCCGGCGGACGATTGTCGCGCAAAGGTCAGGTCGAGCCGGCCCGCGTTCGCGCGCGAGGCGGCCATCGCCTGCAAGAGGTAGGCGTCGCGGGCGAAGCGCGCGGCGTTGGTCTTCAGCCCAAGTGCTTCGCGCAGCGACTCCGGGAGGAAGGCATCGCCCACCACGGCTTCCGGGACCAGTCCATCGTTGCCGCCCGTCACGATTAAGTGCGGCGCATCCTCCCAGAGCAATTCGAGCCAGCCCTGAAGTTCGAGCGCGCCGGCCGGTTTCTCCGTCGCGCGCCGCGACTCGCCCAAAGTTGTCAGTGCCAGGTCCCACCAATCGGCGTTCCTCAGTTCCGGGAATGATTCGCGCGCAGCCGCGCACTCGCTCAACACCTCGCGCCACGATTCGAGCGCGTCGGCCTCAATGGCCTCGCCCGCGTCGCCGAGATCGAACTGGCGGCCGCCAAGGATAAGCGTGAGCGCCGCGATCACACTGTCGGGAAAATCATGCTCCGTCAGCGCCGTGCGCACGACCTCAATCTTGCGCAAACCGGCACCAAGCACCGGATCGCGCCCGACGCTCAACGTCAAAGCCCGCGCCAAATCCACGGGAAGATGACGCGCGTTGAGATCGTCGAGCTCCTTGAGAAATTTCTCGATCGAAAAGCCCCGCTCGTCAGGCGCGCAAGCGTTGAAGAACTCCGGGCAGCGGGCTAACGCGGCCACCGTCGCAAACGCTGGCTCGCGCGCGAGGTCGGCCAGCACGGTCAGCAGCGCGTAGAAACCATCGCCTTTGCGCGGCCGACCCTCCGGGTTGTAAGCGGCAATGCCCGCTCGCCCCAGGGCGCGTTCCAAAGAGGATAGCACCTCCGGATTCGCACTCCCCACCGCAACCGATCCGTCGGGCACAGCATAAGCGCGCGCGATCGCCACCACGCGCTCCGCTTCGCCCGCCGGATCGGCGCAGGCTTGGACGCGCTGTTCAAAATCCCTCAGTGCAATCGTTCGCGTCGTCCAGACTTCCGGCAACGGCCGGCCCCAACCGTCAAACGCCTCGGCCTCGCTCGGTGGTGCAAAAATCACCACGTCGACGGGAATCGCGCGCGACCACGCCGCTAGCAAATCGACCGCCAGCGCGAGCGGATCGGGGAGGCCGAGCAACACCACACGCCGCACCCCGACGGGCAACCCCGATTCACGCGGCACTTCGCGGCGCACGGCGTGCGGCTCGCGCCGTCCGCGCCGCGCCAGCGCCCCCGCCTGCTCATTTTCGAGGAACGCGAGCTGTGTCCAACGCTCCGCCTCGGGCGTGGCCCGGGCCGCCACCTCAGCAAAGGCGAGGCCGCCTTCCGTCAACTGGGTTTGCAGGCGGACAAACACCTCGGCGGTGCGCCACGCCCAAGCGAAATCGCGGCGCACCGGCGCCACTGGAAAGACCGCGGCGACGCTTTCCAAATCGACCCGTTGCAGGACCTCCACCCACGCGAGCCGCGATTCGAGGGGCGTCGCCACTCCCTTCGTGGGGGAGAAGGCCGCGAGCAGCGTATCCGGCGTGTGGCTTTGCGGCGGAAAAACCGCCGAGCGAAACGCCGCCGCATGCTCAGCCAGTGCTTCCCGCAGGCGGCGCGCCGATTGCCGCGTCGGCACCACCACGAGCGTGGTGGACAAATCCAGCGGCCCCCCTCGGTCCCAGTCCCGCGCCAGCCACGCTGCCGCTTGCGGCAGCCACGGCCCGTCCCACGGAAGGAAATGACGGGTTATGGCGGCGGGGGGCGGGACCATCTCGGAAGATCATGAATCCGCCGGCGCGAACCGCGCAAGGCTCGTCCCGGGTGGCAAAGCCCGCCACGAATGAAAAAAGAAACCCCGCTCGCGATCCGCAAGCGGGGCTCGAAATGCTGTCGGCGGGGCTAAGTTCGCCCCAGCGCGATTACTTCTTGGCAAAGGCCTTGGCCGCATGCGCCTTGCCGCGGGAGGCGGCATTGCGATGCACCACGCCGGACTTGGTCGCTTTGTCCATCGCCGAAGCGTAGGCGGCGGCGGCATCCTTGGCCGAGGCATCGCCGGTCTTGAGGGCCGCATCAAGCCGCTTGCGCAGGGTCTTGAGGCGAGTTTTCACGCCACGATTGCGTTCGGTGAGGCGCACCGCTTTGCGGGCGGCTTTGATGGCAGATTTAGTGTTGGCCATGGTCGTTCAGATTGTTGGAGCGGTCAAAGACTCAAACGCGCCCACTCGAGTCAAGGGTATTGTCGGTGAGGTGGTGTCCTAGTCTTACAAACAGTGCCGCGCACGCAACGGCTGGGCACAGCATTCCGTTAAGCCAAGACATCCTTCACCACGTGCCCATGCACATCGGTGAGGCGGAAGTTACGGCCTTGGAACTTGTAAGTCAGCCGCTCGTGATTGATGCCGAGGAGGTGCATGACCGTCGCCTGAAAATCGTGCACGTGGACGGGATTCTCCACGGGACTAAAACCGAACTCATCGGTCGCCCCGTAGGTAAACCCGGATTTCACGCCGCCGCCGGCCATGAACTGCGTGAAGGCATAAGGGTGGTGATCGCGGCCCCAGCCTTTGACCTCCTCGATCTTGCCTTGGAGAAACGGCGTGCGGCCAAACTCCCCGCCCCAAATCACGAGCGTGTCGTCAAGCAGCCCGCGCTGCTTGAGATCGGTGATGAGCGCGGCGGAGGGCGCATCCGTGTCCTGACACTGAATCTTGAGCTGTGAGTTCAGGTTGCGGTGCTGGTCCCAGCCGGCGTGCATCACTTGGATGAAGCGCACGCCGCGCTCGGCGAGCCGGCGCGCCATCAGGCAATTGTAAGCATAGCTGCCCTGCCGCCGCACCTCGGGGCCATACATCTCCAGCGTGGCGGCCGACTCCTTGGAAAAATCCGTCAGCTCCGGCACACTGGCCTGCATCTTGTAGGCCATCTCGTATTGCGCGATGCGCGTCGTGATCTCGGGATCACCGAAGTCTTCGCGTTTGATTTCGTTGAGGTGCGCGAGGTCGTCGAGCATCCCGCGGCGCACCTCGCGGCTCATGCCGTCGGGGTTGGAAAGATAGAGCACCGGATCGCCGGCCCCGCGAAACGCCACGCCCTGATACTTCGACGGGAGAAAGCCACTGCCCCAGTAGAAGTCGTAGAAAATCTGCCCGCAGCTCGCCTCCTTGTCGCGCGAGGTCATCACGACGAACGCCGGCAGGTTCTCTGTTTCGCTGCCGAGCCCGTAACTGAGCCATGCGCCCATCGAGGGCCGGCCGGCCATTTCCGAACCGGTCATGAAAAACGTAATCGCCGGCGCGTGGTTCACCGCCTCGGTATGCAGCGACTTCACGAAACACAGGTCATCGGCAATGCCGGCAATCTTCGGCAGGAAGTCGGAAACCCACGCGCCGGATTTGCCGTGCTGGGCAAATTTGGAGATCTCGGCGAGCACGGGGCGCGCGGTCTGGTTGCCCGTCATCGTCGAGAAGCGCTTCCCTTTCGCAATCTCGTCGGGGATTTGCCGGCCGTGCCATTCGCGCAGCTTCGGCTTGTAGTCGAAAAGATCCACGTGGGACGGCGCACCGTTTTGAAAGAGGTAAATGACGCGCTTCGCCTTGGGCGCGAAATGCGGGAGACCGGGCAAACCGGGCACGCCGTTCGCCGGCATCAGCGGATGCGCGGCGCCAAATGCATCCCGGCCCAGCAACGAGGCCAGCGCGGCGGTGCCGACCCCGAGGGCCGAACGACCGAAGAATTGCCGCCGGGTGTAGAGCGCGCTGGCTTCGAGATGGGGATTCATGGCGTCATTCCGTCGAAAGAGTTTCGTCAAGATTCATCAGCAGCGAACAGAGCGCCGTCCACGCGGCGTGCTCCACCGGGTCAAGCGTGGCGGGCCGGCCGAATTCGCCCGCCGCCGCGAGCTGCGCCGCCGCCGCCGGATCGGAGGCGAACTGGGCGCGGAGTTTTTCGAGCCGACCAAGAAGAATAGTCTTCTCCTTCGCCGTCGGGTGGCGCCCGGTCAGCACGCGAAACGCGTAGTCAAGCCGCGCCGCATCTGTATCCCCGGCCACGCTCGTGGCCTGCGCCAGCACGCGCGCGGCCTCGACGAACGCGGGATCATTCAACGTCACGAGCGCGTGCAGCGGGGTATTGGTGTGCGCGACCTTCACCGTGCAAACCTGTCGCACCCCCGCATCGAAGAAAGACGTCGGCCCGACGATTCGCCGCCAGAAGACGTAAAGGCTGCGCCGGTATAGCGCCGCGCCGTGATCCTGCTGGTATGATTTTTTTCCGAAGGTCGCCTCCTCCCAAATACCGGCCGGCTGGTAAGGCCGCACCGACGGGCCGCCGCGCGCCTCATTCATCAGGCCCGCCGCCGCGAGCGCCTGGTCGCGCAGCATCCATGAGGGCATCCGATGGCGCGGGCCGCGCGCGAGCAGACGATTCTCCGGATCGCGCTCGTGGAGCGCTGGCGTGACGCGGGACGACTGACGGTAGGTCGCGCTCGTGACGATGTTGCGGTGGAGCTTTTTCACATCCCAGCCGCTCGCGACGAATTCGGTCGCGAGCCAGTCGAGCAGCTCCGGATGCGAAGGCGCCCCGCCCTGCACGCCAAAATCTTCCGCCGTCTTCACGAGTCCCATGCCAAAGAACGCCTGCCACGCGCGATTGACCGCCGTGCGCGCGCCGAGCGGATTGCCCGGCGACACCAGCCAGCGCGCGAGGTCGAGGCGGTTGATCCGCTCGGGGGTTTCTACGGGGGACGAGGTGCTCTCACCGCGTGGTTCATCCGCCGCTAGCCGCAGTGGGGGCAGTGCGGCTCCAGCGTCGTGCGGCCGGAAGAGCGACGGGATAGCGCCGAGCACCTTCACGTCGGTCTTGCTCTCGTAGTTGCCCTTATTGAGCACGAACGTGTCCCGCTTCTTCGGGAGCTCATCCATGATCATAACCTTGGTGATGTTGTTGCTCGCCGCATCGCGCT
>JBDSGI010000181.1:0-4780 GCA_039919035.1 Opitutaceae bacterium | reverse complement strand
AGGCGCTCCTCGACCGGCTGGGCCTGAAGGCGTGGCCCAAAGTTTCCGGCTCCAAGGGCCTGCAGGTTTACGTGCCGCTCAACACCAAGGTTACCTACGACGCCACCGGCGCCTTCGCCCACGCCGTTGCCCGACTGCTGGAGCAACAGTCGCCCGAACTGATCGTCAGCTCGATGGCCAAAGTCCGGCGGACCGGACGGGTCCTGATCGACTGGAGCCAGAACTCCGCCTCCAAAACGACCGTCGCGGTTTATTCGATGCGCGGGAAACGCGACGCTCCTTTCGTTTCCATGCCGGTGACGTGGCCGGAATTGCAGCGGGCCATGCGCACGCGGAATGCGTCGGCGCTGTCCTTCCCGCCGGACGCCGTGATCGCGCGGCTAAAAAAACGCGGCGATTTGTTTGCGCCCGTGCTGCAGCTGAAACAATCGCTCCCCCCGGCCTTCGCGTCGCAAACCGCCCCGGCCGAATCGGCGTTGCAGCGCTACGGCGAAAAGCGCGATTTTTCCAAAACCCGGGAGCCGCCGGTTGGAGCGGTCCGCGGCGCCCCAGCCCACGCCACGCGCGGCGGCAAATTCGTGATTCAAAAACATGCGGCGTCGCACCTCCACTACGATTTCCGTCTGGAGCTGGGCGGGACGCTCAAGTCATGGGCCGTGCCCAAGGGCGTGCCCACGGAGCTCAACGTGAAGCGCGCCGCCTTCGCTGTGGAGGATCATCCCCTCGGCTATCTCAAATTCGAGGGCACGATTCCGAAGGGCCAATATGGCGGCGGCACGGTCATGGTCTGGGATCTCGGCACGTATGAACTCCTGGGCGGGAGCCTCGGCGAGGGAGATTTGAAACTGAAATTGCGCGGCAAGAAATTGCGGGGCGAGTGGCACCTGTTCAAAATCCGCTCGTCCGACGGGAAGGACGTCTGGCTCCTCGCGAAGTCGGGCACCGCCGCGCCGCCGATCGCCGCGCGGCAGGAGGATCGGTCGGTGCTCACCGGCCGCTCGATGGCCCGCATCGCGCGGGATAACGACGCGCCCTGGAAAAGCCCGGGCGCGGCGGCGAAAAAACCGGCGGGCTCGCGGCGTCAGCCGAGGGTGTCCTCCCGGTGAACATCCTTGGCGTTTTTGTCGCTCCGCTCGCCGAGAAACACCGGCTGCCGCAGCAAGCCGTCCGCGGTCCATTCCGCAAACCTCACCTGCACGACCAGCCCGGGCTTCAGCCACGTCACCGACTTCATCGCGCTGGCGGTCATCCCCGCGCCAAAGCGCGGGCTGCCGGCCAGCGGCAGATTGGCGAAGGGGCAGCCGGTCCGCGCCCGCCGCAAAAATTTCGCGTGCAGCGCACTCAACCGCGCGCGGTCGAAACCGGTGCCAATCTTCCCCGCATAGATTAGTTTTCCCGCGCGATAATAGCCCACGAGAATCGCCCCGAAATATTCGCGGCTGTTTTTCGGCCGAGTGAAACCGCCGACGACGAATTCCTGTTCGGCGAGGAGCTTGCACTTCACCCATGCGCCGCTCCGCCGGTCCGCCTCGTAGCGGGAGCCCGGCCGTTTCGCGATGATGCCCTCGAGCTGCTGCGCACGCGCGGCCGCGAGCAGCTCGGCTGGCTCGATGCTGAACACGGGCGAAAGCTGCAACGGTCCCGCCGCCTTTCCGGCCAGTGCGATGAGCTGCGCGCGTCGTTCCTCCAGGGGCGCGTCCAGCAATGATTTCCCGTCGCGATGCATGAGATCGAACAGGTAGTAAACCAAGGGCGCCTTCCCGCCGGTCCGGTTCCGGCCTTGGAGCAACTGAAACCGCGAGCGCCCGTCCGCGTCGAGCGCCACAATCTCGCCGTCCAGGGTGGCGTTCCGGCATTTCAACTTTTGCAGCGCCGCCACGATCTCGGGATAGTCCGCGGAGAGTGGCCGATGATTGCGGGACCAGAGTTCCGCGCCACCCGCGTTCAACACCGCGATGGCGCGATAGCCGTCGAACTTCATTTCGCACCGCCAGGTTCCCGTGGGAACCCGTGCCGTCGGCCGGGCTTTCATCGGCGCGATGAACGCCGCGGGCCGGCGCGCGCCGCGCTCACCGGGGGGACGCCGCAACTTCATTTGGCGGCGGCACGCAGTGGCTCCGTCGCGTCGCCCCGCTCGCCCAGTTCGACGATTCGCGCCACTCCGCTCCGCGGCGTGAACGCCGTCTCGGGCACGGGTGCGATCACGTTGTAGTGCTGCAACGCGAGCCGCCACCACTCGGCGAGTTCCGCGGCGGGGGAGGACCACAGGGCGTGGTGCAGCGCGTGCATCGAATCCAAATCCATCAGCAGCGCCGCGCGATCGCGCGGCGTGAGCGCCGCGGGACCCTCGCGCAGCAGCGTCGCGCGCAGGCCCACAAACCGCTCCTCGCTCGCCGCCGGCTGCTCGTCCTTCGCGCGCAGCAGCGAGACATGCACGGCGTTGACGTAGGGATCGATCACCGCCTGCAACAGACCGTAATTCGCCGCCAGCTCCGGCAGCGGCTGCGGGCCGCCGCGCCGCGCCGCCAGCGCGGCCGCGAGCTCGACGAGTTCGGGCGACGGCCGGCTTTCCTCGGGTATTTTGAAAAGCCCCTCGCGCCGCAGCGCCAGTCCGGCCGTCAATGAGCCGGTGAAATACGACAGCGGAATCGAAAAAAACAGCCCGGCGAGAATCGGCGCCATCCAAAACGCGAGCGTCCCATCGATGTGGGTGACAATCATCCAGCCGATCACGCCGACCAGCGTATGCACCCAGTGGGCCGCGATCGATTCGCCCAGCGTCGACTCGCCGCCGCGGCGCTGCGTGCCCCACGCAATTTTCCGCCGGGCAATCGTCAGCCCGATGAACACGGTGTGATACAACATCAGCACCGGAGCCAGCAGCGTGAAGATAAACGTCTCCAGAAAAACGCCTCCCAGCAGATCGCCCCAGCCGCCGAAGGCGGCGACCTCCTCCCGCCGTGCGCGCAGATCGAGCAGGGCGAGCACCTTCGGGAGGAAGAGCAGCGCGAGGGTGAAGAGCGCGAGGAGCACCGCCTGGGACTGATAGCTCCAAGGCGCGTAGTCCGCGAAGCTGGGCACCGGCCGCAGCGCCCCGCCCGCCGCCCCGAAACGCCAGGCGATCACCGCCGACACGATCAGAAAAGCCAGCCAGAGCGGTGACGCCAGATACGCGAGAATGCCGAGGGCGAAATGCACGCGGTTTACCGCATGAAAGCCTTGGGCGCCCACGAGCCGCGCGTGCTGAAGATTGCCCTGCAGCCAGCGGCGGTCACGCTGCGCAAACTCAATCACGTTGGCCGGGGACTCCTCGTAGTTGCCCGCCATCTCGGTCGCGAGCCAGACCGCCCAACCCGCGCGGCGCATGAGGGCGGCCTCCACGTAATCATGGCTCATGATGCGGCCGCCGAACGCTCCCTCGCCGGGCAGCTCGGGCAGCGAGCAGTGGGCAATAAACGGGGCGAGCCGGATGATCGCGTTGTGCCCCCAGTAGTTGGCCTCGCTGAGTTGCCAATAGTTCAGCCCCGCCGCCGACACCGGGCCGTAGAGCCGCGTGGCGAATTGTTGGAGACGCGCGAGAATCGTCTCGCCGTTCACCAGCACCGGCACGCCCTGAATGATCCCGACGTCGCGGTTGCGCTCCATCAACTGCGCCAGCCGCACGATCGCGTCGCCGCTCATCAGGCTGTCGGCATCGAGCACCACCATGTAAACATAGTGCCGGCCCCACCGGCGGCAGAAATCCGCGAGGTTGCCGGCCTTCTTGTTGATGCCGCCGCGCCGCTTGCGGTAAAAAATCCGGCCCTGCGCGCCGAGCTGCTGCGTGAGCGCCAGCCACGCCGCCTCCTCGGCGATCCAGCGGTTCGGATCGGACGAATCGCTCAGCAAAAAGAAATCGCAATCGGCCAGCCGGCCCGTGCGCAGGACCGACTGATACATCACGCGCAGCCCCTCGATCACGCGGCTCACCTCCTCGTTGCAGATCGGCATCACCACGGCGGTGCGCGCCGAGACGATCTGCGCCGTGTCGTGCGCGTCCAGGCTGGCGGTGATGCGGCAGGGATCGCCGCCGCGCCGCCGCAGAAAGAATCCGATCAGCGCCTGTGCCGCCCCGAGCGCGATGAGGGCGAACAGAATCACGAAGAGCACCACGTGAAACAATTTCCAGCCGTCGTAGCCCGTGCGCCAGTGCAGGTCCGCCATCACGAGCACGGCCGGCCCCGCAATGAGCAGGACGAGCGTAACGAGCCGGTGCCGCCGCCGCGAACTTTCCTTCGCGTCGAGCAACGCGGGGTCGAAGCGGACGAAGTTCATCGCGGGATCAATGGCTCGCCGCCCACACCACGCCGAGCAATCCCACGATCGCCAGCCACGATCCCGCCGCGCGCATCAGGAACCGGCCGCCGCGACGGGGGCCCTTGGATTGGCGGTCATCGGGGAAGCCAAATTCCAGCGGCGCCGGCGGCATGTTGCTGAAACGCAGTTCGGGCCCGGGCTCCAGGGTCGCCGACGCCAGCGCCTCCGCGAGTTCGCGCGGGACCGGCTCGGTCGAAAGAAAATTTTTCGCCCAACGCCCCGGCAGATCCGCGAGCACCAGCGCGAGCCGGTCGGCGGCCCGCACGCGCTCGTTGGACCAGTCGCCGTCACGGCCGGCCCGCGCAAACCACGCCCCGATGCGTTCGTGGGTCACGCCCATGGCGAGCGTGACAGGAGCAACGCCGGGATTTTCCCGCGCCCGGGCCTGGGCCTGCGCAAGAATGTCGGTGGCAAGATGGTTGAG
>JBDSGI010000180.1:0-4935 GCA_039919035.1 Opitutaceae bacterium | reverse complement strand
GCCGTCGTCGTCTCCAACTACAACGGCGAGGCCTGGCCCGCCGAGGTGCGCGAGGCTTTCGTAGCCTACGTGCACGGCGGTGGTGGCTTCGTTTCATACCATGCCGCCAACAACTCCTTCCCCGACTGGCCCGACTACAACGCGATGATCGGGCTCGGCGGCTGGGGCGGGCGCAACGAAAAGTCCGGTCCCTACCTGCGCCTGCGCGCCGGGGCGTGGACCAAGGATCTCGCCGCCGGTCCCGGCGGTGGCCACGGCGCGCAGCACGAATTTCTTGTCGAGACGCGCGCCGATCATCCGATCCTGCGCGGGTTGCCCGCCAAGTGGATGCATGCGAAGGATGAACTCTACCACGGCCTCCGCGGGCCAGCGGAAAACGTCACCGTGCTCGCCTCCGCGCGCTCCGACAAAACCAACGAGGATGAGCCGATGCTCATGGTGATTCCGTTCGGCAAGGGCCGGGTTTTCCACACCGCGCTCGGGCACTACGTCGAGGCCGTGAATGGCCTCGGGTTTCAGGTCACGTTCGCGCGCGGCGTCGAGTGGGCTGCGACCGGGAAGGTCACGCTGCCCGCGCCGGCTTCGGGTGCGCTCACGGCCGACCAGGCCGCGGTGCGACCGGTGCTGGCGAAGTGAGGCGCGAGCTTTGACTGACCGCGCTGCGGCGAGGCGAGTCCGCTGGCAAAGTTTCCGCTTGCGCCGCCGCTCGAGCGGCGCTCCTTTCGCGTTGCCTGTAGGGGTGTCCTCCGCGGAGGACTGAGATTGCGGCACGCTCGGCCGCTCGACCCTTCGAACCTGAACGGATCATGCCGACGAAGGAAACAGCAGGCGCCGCGAGCTGCGCCATGGGGAGCGACTCAGGCGCCTCCTTCGTTGGGAGTCTTTTTCGGGGCGGGCATTCGCCACATGAAAAAAATCCTCCTGCAATCAGCCCTCCCGCACTTCGCGGTCCTCTGCCTTGCGTCCGCCTTCGGGCGCGCGCAACCGTCGCCCGCCGCGCCGCCGCCGACTCAGCTCACCCCGGTCGTGGTCACCAGCGATCTTTGGGAGGCTCCGCTCGCGAGTATTCCAGCGAGTGTCTCGGTCTTCGATGAAGCCGCGCTCCGCAACGCGCCGGTGCGGCACTTCGCCGACCTCGCGGATCAGATTCCGAATCTCACCTTCACCGGCGCGACGTCGCGGCCGCGTTATTTCCAGATTCGTGGCATCGGCGAGAATTCCCAATACGAGGGCGAGACGCCCGATTCCGCCGTCCGTTTCCTGATCGACGATCTCGATTTCACCGGGCTCGGCAGCATCGGCGGCGCGTTTGATCTGCGCCAGATTGAGGTGTTGCGCGGCCCGCAGGCCGGCGCTTTTGGCGCCAATGCCGCCGGTGGCGTCGTCCGCCTTCTCACGAACGCGCCCACGCCATTCTGGACTGGACAGATTGAGGCGAGCGCGGGAGGTGATTCGTCTCGCGCGGGCGGATTTGCGGTTGGCGGTCCGCTGGGAGTGAGCCGGCCGGATGCGCTCATGGCCCGCCTCGCGTTGCACCAAAGCAACACCGACGGTTTCCGCCGCAACGTCACCCTGAATCGCGACACCAACGCCCGCGACGAATTCTCGGCTCGCCTACGCCTCACTGCGCACCTGTCGCGCGAGTGGCACTGGGAAGCCGCACTCCTCTACGCCGATTTCCACAACGGCTTCGACGAATTCGCGCTGAACAACAATGGGCGCCTCACCTATAGCGACCAACCCGGCCGTGACGAACAGCGGTCGCGCGCCGCGAGCCTGCGCGGCGTCTTCACCGGGTTCAATGGAGCCCGGGTCACGAGTGTCAGCGGCACCAGCACGTCGAACTCCCGCTACAGTTACGACGATGATTGGACTGCTGCCTCCTACCGTGGCTTCAGCGATCTCCAGCGTGACCGGCGCGTTTTCAGCCAAGAACTCCGCCTCGATTCCGCCCTCACGCGCGGTGCGCTTGGCGCGATTGACCGCTGGACGCTCGGGGCGTTTTTCTCCGAGACCCGCGAGACCACCGCCTACACCGACGAGGATCCCGCCAACCTGCGCGGCCTGCGCACGCGCTATCACGGCGAGAACACCGCGCTCTTCGCCCAAGGCGCGCACGACCTTTCGGCGCACACACGGATCACGCTTGGCCTGCGTGCGGAGCGCGTCGCCTTCGACGGGCGCGGCACCAAGACTCGCTTCCGCAAAACTCGCGGCACCTATGACCCGGTGGCGACCTTTGCCCCGGCCTTCGACGACACGCTCCTCGGCGGCAAGCTCACCCTCGAGCACGATCTGTCGCCGTCGCAGCGCGTCTTCGCTTCGGTCACGCGCGGCTACAAGTCCGGCGGCATCAACATCGACGCGCGCATCAGCCCGCCCGCCGACCCACTCACCTACGGAACGGAGACGCTGTGGAACTACGAGGCCGGCCTGCGCGGCCACGCCCTCGACCACCGGCTCACAGGTGAACTCACTGGGTTCTACCTCGCGCGGCGCGACACGCAGGTCCGCGACTCCGCTGGCTTCGGCGGCAACTATCGCTTCTTCACTGCCAACGCCCGCCGCGCCCACGTCTCCGGTCTCGAAGCTTCGGCCGCTTATGCGCTCACTCGCGAGTTCTCGCTCCGCGCCTCCGCGGCGCAGATGAGTTCCGAACTCGACCGCTTCACCCTCGCCAATGGCAACACCGGCGGCGGTCGTGCGCTCGCGAACACGCCGCGCTACGGCTACACCCTCGGGGCCAGCTTCCGCGAGGCCACCGGCTTCTTCGCCAACGCCGACCTCGTCGGCCGCGCGCGCCAGTTCGACTCCAATAACCAGAACGAATCCCGTCGCGCCTTCCGGACCGTCAACGCCAGCGTCGGCTACGCGTGGCGCGCATGGACCTTCACCCTCTGGGCGAAGAACGCCTTCAACACGCGTTACGAGAAACGCGTCTTCTTTTTCGGCAACGAAGACCCGAACTACATCGAGACGCGTTATGAAGATCGTGCCGACCCCCGCCAGCTCGGCGCCAGCGCGGTGTTTCGCTTCTGACTCCGTGATTGTTCGTCGCGGCTGTTCGCTCAGTGCGACTCGCTGAAGCTCGTGATCGAGTGCCACTCGAAAACTTCCTGGAGCAGCACGCGCTCGGCTTTCGCGATGGCGCGCTTGAGGCCGGCCCAGGTCTGGCTGTGGGCGATTTCCTTGCGCGCCGTTTCGAGCCGTATGCACATCTCGCGGTAGCGCGCGACCCGGCGGTGCAGGTCGTTGATCGAGATGAGCGACATAAAGGCCGCCGCCAGCACCGGGAGAATGATGGGTGCGAAGGAGAAGGCGAGGGCCGTGAGCCCGGTGGGCAGGTGCCAGTGAAAAGTCTCCTGCAGCGCGTAGCCGGTGGTAAACACAATCGCGCCGAGGGAGCAGACGACGAAGCCGGCGCGCAGTCGCGCGAGCAGGGGAATTGCCTTGGCTTCCTGCCGGGCGAAATAGCGCTGCTGGTCTTCGATACGGCCGGCGAGGTAGCCCTGCTTGAACGTGTCGAAGTCCGGCGGGGCTTCGCGGGACGCGCGCCGATGCAGCACGTCGAGGGAGCGGCGCAGTGGCTCCAAGCCCGACCAGTCGAAATCCGCAAACAACCGGGTCGCCCGCGGCAGGCCCCAGATGGCGAGCGCCGAGCGCGTGATTTCCGCCGCACGGCGGCAGCGCGTCCAATGGTGCTGCGTGTGGCGATAGCGCAGGACCATCGCCACCGCCAGAGCGGCGATTAGGCAGAGCAGTTTGCCCCACGGCAGCACGCTCCAGTGCAGGCCAAACGCGAGTGAGGCCGTGGCGAGCAGGGTCGCCAGCACGTGGAAACCGAGGGTCAGCGCGATCAGTTTCCGGAAATGCGGGGAGCTGTGGGTCGCGGCGTCGTCCACTTTTTTCTGAAAGGCCGCGACGCGATCGTGGGCGCTGCCGCCCACCACGCCGCTGCCGCCGGGCACGTCGTTCAGGTAGCGGAGATTCGCGTCGTGCAGCCGGAGGCTCGCGAAATTCTCCTTCAGGACGACCTTGGTTTCGGGATTGAGGATGACCACGGGCCGGCCCATGGCTCGCGCGTAGGCGACCACGTCGGCCGTGCCGCCTTTCCCGCGCGCGGGCAGCCCGTCCCAGACCGCGAGCAGCACGTCGCAGTTGTTCACGATTTCGAAACCGCCGGTGAGATAGGCTTCCTCGCGCGAGCCGGGCTCCGCCGCGACTTCGAGGTGCTCCGCGCGGTGGAGCAGCGCCTTCACTTCCGGCCATTCCTCCGACGGGAAATCTCGCTCGAAGTCTACCAACGGCAGCGGCAACACCGCTTCCCAGCCCAACCCGAGCTCAAGCGCCGCGCGCACAAAAATCAGATCCGCCCCCGCCGCCGCCGATGACATCGCGATCCACTCGCCCGGCGCCTCGCGCTGGAGTTCCAGGAGCACCTCGGCAATCGCCGCAGCCACGCCGGCTGCATCGGCCAGCTGCCGGTGCCCGGTAAAACCCACGACGTGAAAGAACGGCAGCTGACTGGGGGCGGCGGGGGTGGACATGCGGGCGCGGCGGGCGTGCGCCAGAGGTGCCGGCGCGGGTTTGGACTGGCAAGGCGGAAGCGGGACGGCTTCGACGATATTACCCATGTCCGAACCGACGCTGCCCTCCGACGCCATTTTTGTCTTCTACGCGCCGCAAGACGCGACTGGAGGTATATTTCTGGAGCGGGCGGAAACTCGCCGCGCTGCGGATGCCCGCGATGGCGCGCCTTGGAGGTTTGACAGGCCGTCCCGCGACTCCTTACCGTTTCTCCATGGTAAGGACTATTATCACGAGTAAGGGGCAGACAACCGTTCCAGTCGAATTCCGCCGGGCTTGGAAAAGCAACGAACTCCTCTGGGAAGCCAACGACGATGGTTCGGTGCGGGTGCGCCCCGCGCCTGACCT
>JBDSGI010000179.1:0-4182 GCA_039919035.1 Opitutaceae bacterium | reverse complement strand
ACCATCGCGCGACGAATGTCGCCGGAGATGCCGGTCGGGTTGTTGAGGTGCAACACCGGGTCGCTACCCGCGCGCAGCGCCACTGCCGCGTGTTCGGGTGACAGAAAGCCCGACGACCAGAGCCGATTCGAGAGGGCCTGCACGTTGGTGCGGTGCGGCATCTTCGAAGTCATGACGACAAACGTAGGCAACTCGTCGTTGGCCGCACCCAGGCCGTAAGAGAGCCACGCGCCGAGTGAGGGCCGCCCGGGAAACATGTTGCCCGTCGTAATCTGAAGGATCGCCGGCTCGTGATTGATAGCCTCGGTGTGGAGCGATTTGAGGACGCAGAGTTCGTCCGCGATCTTCGCCGTGTAAGGAAACAACTCGGAGAGCCAGTGCCCGGCCTTCCCGTGCTGCGCGAACTTGTAGAGGCTGGGGGCGATCGGAAATCGCACCTGGCTCGCGGTCATGCCGGTCAGCGTTTGCCCACCGCGCACCGACTCGGGCAGGTCTTTGTCGAACATGGCCGAAAGCTTCGGCTTATAGTCCCACGTCTCGAACTGCGAGGGCGAGCCCGCCATGAACAGATAGATCGCGCGTTTGGCCTTCGGCGCAAAATGAGGGAGCCGCGGAGCCTCTCCCGGCGCACCGCCGGCGAGCAATTCAGGTGCGGTGCGACCGAGAAGCGTGGCGAGACCGGCCCACCCCAGGGCCTTCACGCCCTTACCGAGAAAATGCCGGCGCGTCTCAAGCGCGAGCCACTCGCGCTTCAGGCCCAGCGACACCTGCGGCAAATCCCAGACGGTGGGATGCTCGCCGCCGTGATCGGAGCAGAGGTCGTGATCTTGGGAAGAAGGATGCATGGGTCGAGGTAGCGCGGTGCTTTAGCCCGCGCTCGGGACTTTCACGCGCGGGCTAAAGCACCGCGCGACGTTTCTGAGAACGATCATTTCGTGAGGAACTCGTCGAGGTTGAGGAACTGGCTCGCGACCATTGACCAGGCCGCGAGCTCGGTCGCCGCCAGCGCGGGGTCAGGCGGCCCTTCGCCGATGGCGAGGAGCGCGTTGGCCTCCGGTTCGGCGGCGGCATACTTCGCGCGAAAACTTTCCACGGATTTCAACAACACGGCCGACTCCCTCGGCTCCAGCGGGCGTGCCAGAGCCGTGCGTGCCAGAAAGTCGAGCCGCGCCTTGGGGGTCGCGCCCGCGTGGAGCGCGCGCTCAGCGAGCTTGCGCGCGGCCTCGATCCACTGCGGGTCGTTCATGGTAATGAAGGCCTGGAGCGGCGTGTTGCTACGGGCTCGCCTGGTGCAGACCACTTCGCGCGAGGTCGCGTCGAAGGTCTCCATGCTGGCCGGCGGCGAGGCGCGTTTCCAAAACGTGTAGAGGCTGCGTCGATAAAGCCCCTCACCTTTGTCGGGCGTGTAAACGCGCGTGTTCGACTCGGGCATCGCGACTTCCTCCCAGATGCCGGGCGGTTGGTAGGGTTTCACCGAAGGTCCGCCGATTTTTTCCACCAGCAGGCCCGACGTCGCGAGCGCGTTGTCGCGGAGCATCTCGCCATCCATGCGAAAACGCGGCCCACGAGAAAGGAACTTGTTGCCCGAATCCTTCGCCAGCCGTTCCGCCGTCGCGTTCGCCGTTTGGCGATAGGTCGCGGACATGACGAGAAGACGATAGAACTTCTTCACGTCCCAGCCGCTCTCGCGAAACTCCACCGCGAGCCAGTCGAGCAGCTCGGGGTGCGAGGGCCGGTCGCCCATGATACCGAAGTCGCCCGCGCTCTCCACCAAGCCGCGTCCAAAGACCTCCTGCCACATGCGATTCACCGTCACCCGGGCCATCAGCGGTTGCTCGGGAGCGACGAGCCACTCGGCAAGTCCGCGGCGATTGGCGGGAACACCCTTTCGCAACGGCGGCAGAAAATGCGGCACGGCCGGCTCCACGCGCTGCTGTCGCGCAAAATAATCGCCACGTTTCAGCACATCGGCGTAGGCCGGCGTGGATTTTTCCAGCGCGATCAATGTCGCCGTCCCGTCCTTCGTGAGCGCCTCAAAAGCCGCGTCGTGCGCGGCAACGGCCGACGCCAGCGCCATCGCGTCGGAGTCTTTCTCAGCGAGGAAGAACCGGTCGCACACGACAAATTTCTCGTCGCTCGTCCATTTCTTCGGATCAGCTGTGCGTGCCACGATCTCGCTGGCGACATCCTCGAAGGGCAGCCGCGCGACCTCCCCACCAGTGAGTGCGCGGCGGTAGAAGCGCACGTCCTGGAAACGCGTTTCGCGCATCGGCTGAAAATCGTCGCGCCGGCCGAGGTGCATCGCGGCATCGGTGTGGATGGAATCCTTGGCCGCTAGCGCATCCAGCTTTACCTCGAGTTCGGCGGGCTTGCCGTTGATATAGAGCTTCACGCCCGCCGCCTTGCGGGAGCCGTCATAGGTGAAGAACACATGCAACCACTCGTCGCGGGGCGACGCCGTTTTCGTCGTGACCGTGATGCCGCGGTTGGTCGCGGGTGCTGCCGCCATTTTTTTTGCGCTCTTCTTCGGAGCCGCCACCACCGCTTCACCTACCACGTCGGCAGAAGGCGCCGGGACCAGGTTGATCGTAAAAAGGCCGCCTTCTTGGTAAATCTCCCAGCCGGCTCCACCGCGACGTTGCTCGTCGCCCATGCGCGCGAGAAGCGCGCCACTGCCCGTGCCCGTGCGCACGCCGCCGCCGGGTTTGGCCCGCAGCAGAAGCCAACCCCCGGCAGAAAATTTGTCGCCCGCGGCCACGTCTCCTTGGTCACCGAGGTTAACTCGGGTCAGGATATCCATGCGCATCGAGGGCCAAAGCCACGAATTCTCACCCCAGACGAGCGGGTTCGTGTCGGCCTTAAACGAAGTCACCTTGGCGCCGGGCGCGATATTCTTCAGAACATCTCCGCGTCCTTCATCCAGGCGCAGGCGAAGTTCCAAGCCGTCGGTTGCGACGGGCTGCGGACGATTGCCCGCAACGAGCCACGCCGCCACCAGTTCGTCGGCTCGGGCGTGCCGGACGGCGAATTTCTCCTGCAGCTCGGCGCGACTTTTCAACACGGCCTCGGCAGCGGCATAGTTGTCCGCTTTCGGCAACCGCAGGACGGGCATCGGCTCGGCGATATTCAGATCCCAAGGCTTCTCGACCGTGTTCCCCAAAAACGCCGCCAGCGCGTAGTGATCCTTCTGGGAGATCGGATCAAACTTGTGATCGTGACACGCGGCGCAGCCCGTGGTCAGGCCGAGGAAGGTCGCGCCGAAAGCCTCCACCCGATCGCGCGTCTGGTTCACATAGACTTCCTCGGGAATGGTGCCGCCCTCGTTTGTCGTGAGATTGCAGCGCACGAAGCCCGTGGCGGCGAGTTGGTCGAAATTCCGCGCCGGCAGCAGGTCGCCCGCGAGCTGCTCGCGCACGAAGGCGTCGAAGGGCTTGTTCGCGTTGAACGCGCGGATAACATAGTCGCGATACGGCCAGATCGCGCGGTAGTTGTCGAAGTGGACGCCGTGCGTGTCGGCGTAGCGCGCGTAATCGAGCCAGTAGCGCGCGCGATGCTCGCCATAGCGCGGGCTCGCGAGCAGTCGGTCCACGACGCGCGCGTAGCCGTCGGGCGACTTGTCCGCGACAAAGGCGTCCACCTCCGATGCCGTCGGGATAATGCCCGTGAGATCAAGTGTCACGCGGCGAATGAGTGTGCGCCGATCCGCCTCGGGCGAAGGCGTGAGATTTTCCTTTTCCAGGCGCGCGAGGACAAAGGCGTCAACCGGGTTTTCGAGTTTGGATTTTCGATTCTGGATTTTCGGCACCGGGGGGCGGACCGGCGCGACAAACGCCCAGTGCTCCTGATACTCCGCGCCCTCGGCGATCCAGCGCCGGAGTGTGGCGATTTCCGCCGGCTTAAGGGTCTTGTGCGCCTCCGGCGGCGGCATAATCTTCTTTTCGTCCTTCGATTCGATCCGTTGGACGAGCGGACTTTCGTCTGGCTTCCCCGGCACGATCGCCGGGTCGCCTTCGGTGCGTTTGCGCGTCGCGTGCTCCGCACGGTCCAGCCTCAGATCGGCCTTCCTTGAACCGGGATCCGTGCCGTGACAGGCGTAACAATTTTCCGCGAGAATCGGCTGGATGTGATCGTTAAACGAGAGCTTGCCCGAGCCGGCAGCCGCACCTGCTGCCAGCGGCAGCA
>JBDSGI010000178.1:0-2722 GCA_039919035.1 Opitutaceae bacterium | reverse complement strand
GTCCATCTCCGCCGTCGTGATGACGCTCACCGGCAGCACTTTTTCGACATCAAGCCGCTTGATGTTGGACCCCGTGACGGTGAAGGCTTCCAGCCGGATCGGATCGTCGCCCTCGGCGGGCTTGGGCGCGGGTGCGGTCTGGGCGAGAGCGGTCGCAGTGGTCAGCGCGAACGCCAGTGCGGGCCAGCGACGGCGGTTCTGGTGGTGGTGTGCGGTGGTCATAAGGTGAGTAAAAGGCTGCAGGAGGATCAACCATGCCGGCGCGATCCTCCGAAATCAAACCCTCAAAGCAAAACGCGCGGCCCCCGACAAAGTTTCATCCGAACCCACCGTCGCGGACCGCGGCGGACCGATTCCGCCCAAAATGCCGTTCACAAACGCTTCGAGACTTGCACGTAGAAGGCACGGCCGCGCGGGTTGGTGCCGGCACCGCGCCGGTAGCCAAAAGTCTCATCGGCCAACGGCGGATCGGAATCGGTGAGGTTGTTCACGCCCAAGCGGGCGGAGACGTTGCTGAAGATACTCCCGCGCTGACGGCCAATCGCGTAATTGAGGTAGGCGTTGTGATAGACCCACGAACTCACCAGCAGTCGGTAGCGTTGGGTTCCACCCGAATCGACATAGGCGGACAGGTATTCGGGCTGCCCCAGCACATCGTAAACTTCCTTCGTCGTGCTCGCGCCCGTGTCCACAAAGCTACCGTAATACACCGTCGAGAGCCCGGCGGTCCAACGATCCTTCCGCCACGTCGCGCCGACGTTGCCGCGGAAACGCGGACGGCCATCGCGGTTGACGAAGTCTTCCGTGAGCGCGCCCGGTTGGGCCTCTTCCTCAAATTTCATCGAATAGCTGCCGTCGCCGCGCACCGCAACCTGGCCGAGCCGCATTTTGGGAAAGCGATATTCAATGCCGAAATCGACACCCCGCACGTCGCGCCCGGCGATGTTGACGTAGTCGGTGACCACGGCCGCCACGCCGCCCACGACGCCACGCTGCTGACTCGCCGGCTTGCCGGCGTTGTAAGTGGCGAAGCGGGAAACATCGTCGGGCGTGACGCCGAATCGGCGCACCTGCGGATTGCCGGCATAGGAGTCCGCGCCGCTGTCAAGATTGACCGAAGCGACCGGCGTTCCCGCGGCGAGCGCCTTTTGCGTCGCAGCATCGAGCAGTAGTTCATCGCGGCGCAGCTGCTCCGTGGCGCTGATCGTCAGCCCCGAAATCGCCGGCGGCGAAACGACGATGCCGGTGGTAAACGAGCGCGCCGTCTCGGCTTCCAAACCGACATTGCCTTGGCGAAACACCGTGCGCGTGGCCGTGCTGTCCACGTTCAGCCCGGTGACGGTCGAGCGATACGGATCGCTGACGCCGGTCACGGCCCGCTGCAGCGGCGAGGGATTCAACTGCACGAGATTCGGCGCGCGAAACGAGCCGTTGAAACTGGCGCGGGCGAGCGCCCAAGCCGTCGGCCGCCAGCTCAGGCCGTATTTGGGTTTCGTCGTAGAACCGAAATCGGAGAACCGCTCAGTGCGGCCGGCGACCGAAAGATCCAGCGAGTGGACGAAGGGAAGTCGGTTGCGCTTCGCCACCACGGGCACCAGCACTTCCGAATAGGCCGCGATAATTGTCCGGGCTGAGTAGAGATTCAGGTTTGGGCTCAGCGCGATGAAGTCGTTTTCAAACGGGCCGTAGAAAGCATTGTTCGGGTCATTGGGGTTGCCGTTGTAAGGCGCTCCGGCGGGGTTGAGCCCGGCATAGGCCGGGCGCCAGTCCTTGTAGTTTTCCCAACGCCACTCGGCCCCGGCCGCGACCCCGATCGGGCCGCCGAGGAAGGAGAAATCCGCGAGCGACCCGCTGACCTTCCCGTCCCAGCTCGCGAGTTCGGTCCGGCCCTCGCGCGCGAAGTTATCATAAAGCGCATCGGTAACGGCGGCGGCGTTCGTGAAGGGCTTGTCCACCTGGATGAGGGAGGGGTTGGCGGTGTTGCCCGGCTGGGGCACGAGTTTGAAGGTGTAGCCGAAGGGATTGAAAGCCGTGGCCGGGTTGGAGCTGGTGAGCGCCGCCCGCAGGCGACTTTCGCGCACGGCAAACTGTTCCTCGTCGTGAGTGGTATTTCGGCCGTAGAGCACAGCAGATTCCCATTCACAGTCGCCGCGCAGTTTGCCCCGCAGTCCAGCCACGCCGCGCAAGGCCTCGGAGTCGACCGTGACGATGCGGGCCTTGAAATCTCGCGGACGCACCCCGGTCGAGGGCGAGATCTGCACGTCGGCCGGCGCGCCGGCGAGCCGGGGCGTGCCGTCGGCATTGGGCATCCCATTGATTTCATAGAAGCGCGAGCCGAAGGGATTGTAGGGATTGTTCGCACTGACGTAGATGTTGTGGTCGGTCGCGGCATCAAACGCCGTCGGTTCACGCCCCGTGATGGAGCGGGCCCGGTAGGCGAGGATTTCGCCGAAGGCCTCGACCTTCTCGCTGAGTTTGTGCCGGAGCGTCGAGGTCAGGTTAAGTCGGTCAGTCTTCGGCACGAGAAAGCGGTGGTCACTGACGTTGTAATACCAGTTCACCGTGTAGTCATTGAGAACGTGCGAAGGCAGCGTTTGGCGGAAACCCACCGTGCCGTCGACGAGCGGAATGGGATAAAACACCCCGGCCGTGCTCGTCGTCAGGTTGTTGCTGCCGGACGCGGTGACGATGCCGCGATTCCCCGTCGGCCGTGAACCGACAA
>JBDSGI010000177.1:0-3571 GCA_039919035.1 Opitutaceae bacterium | reverse complement strand
CCGAAGATCACCAACGCCCAGGTCATGGCCGAGGAAATGGCGCAGCGTGACGCGATGACGATCAACCTCGAGCGGAAGGCGTGGGCACTCGCGGCCGGCAAGGAAGGCCCGGTTGAGATGATGCAATTGCCGGTCGTCACGGCCTTCGGCACCAATAAGCCCGGCCCGAATGTCGACAATACCTATCCGTTCCTCGACGGCGACGAAGCCATCGCCAAGATGACGGTCGCTCCCGGGCTGAAGGTGAACCTTTTCGCGAGCGAAAAACAGTTTCCCGAACTCGCCAAGGCCGTGCAGATGGCCTTCGACACCAAGGGCCGCCTCTGGGTCGCCGTCTGGCCGAGCTATCCCGAGCGCACCCCGACCTCAAATGTCACCGATAAAATCCTCATCCTCGAGGACACCGACAAGGACGGCCGCGCTGACAAATGCACAGTCTGGCTCGACGGCCTCAATTGCCCGACGGGGTTCCAATTTTTCAAAGACGGCATCTTGCTGATGCAGGCGCCGAACGTCTGGTTCGTGCGCGATGTCGGCGGCAAAGGCGAATTCGTCGAGCGCGTGGTCATGGGCCTCGACTCCGCCGACTCCCACCACACCGCGAACTCCCTCGTCTACGAGCCGGGTGGCGCGATTTTGTTTAGCGACGGTGTCTTCCATCGCTCGCAGGTGGAGACCGTCGCCGGCGCCGTGCGCAATATCGACGGCGGCATCTATCGCTACGAGCCGCTCACCGGGAAATTCGAGACCTACATCGCTTACGGCTTCGCCAATCCCCACGGCCGCGCCTTCGACTACTGGGGCAACGACATCATCACTGACGCCACCGGCAACAACACCTATTGGGGCCCGGCGTTCAGCGGCCGCATCGATTATCCCGCGAAACACCCCAAGCTAAAAACGATCTGGGATCGGCCGTCCCGCCCCAGCGCCGGCAGCACGATTCTCACGAGCAAACACTTCCCCGACGAATATTGGGGCGATTATCTCAACCCCAACGTCATCGGCTTTCAGGGCATCTATCGCGTGCAGCTCGGCGAAGACGGCGCCGGCATCAAAGGCGTGCGCGAGCCCGACATCCTTCAATCGAAGGACTTCAACTTCCGTCCGATCGACACCGCGACCGGTCCCGACGGCGCTCTCTATATCTGCGACTGGCACAATCCGCTCATAGGCCACCTCCAAAGCCATCTCCGCGATTCCAATCGCGACCACGTGCACGGCCGCATCTACCGCGTCACCGCCGAGGGCCGCCCGCTCGCGTGGCAGCCCAAGATCGACGGCGAGCCGATTCCCGCGCTGCTCGAACTGCTCAAGCGCGGCGAAAACCAAATCCGCAACCTCGCGAAGGTCGAGCTCGGCAAACACGACTCCGCCAAGGTTGGCACCGGAGTGAAAACCTGGATCGCCGGCCTTGATAAGAATGACCCCGAGTATCAGCACCATCTCACCGAGGCGCTTTGGGTTCACCAGTGGCACAACATTGTGAACGCCGAGCTGCTCATTCAGCTCCTGCGCTCGCCGAGCGCCGATGCGCGCGCTGCGGCCACCCGCGTCCTCTGCTATTGGCGCGACCGCGTGCCGAATGCGCTCGCTCTCCTCCAAAAGCAAGCGACCGACGAAAACCAGCGCGTGCGGCTGCACGCCGTCCGCGCCGCGAGCTTCTTCAACCAAGCCGAGGCCACGGAAGTCGCGCTCGCCGCGACCAAGCTTCCGGTCGACTACTACCTCGACTACACCATCGGTGAAACCCTCCGTCAGCTCCGCCCGCTCTGGCGCCAGCGCATTGGCGACGGCGGCAAGTTCGCCGGCGGCGATGCCGCGAGCACCCGTTACCTCCTCCGCACGCTCTCCGTGGGCGAGGTCGTGAAGATGCCGCGCACCGAGGATGTGTGCGAAAATCTCCTCGGCCGCACCGGGGTCTCGGATGCGGTCCGCGCCGCAGCGCTCGCCACCCTCGCCAAGCTGCGTCACACCGATCCCGTCGCGCTCCTCGTCGCCACGATTGATTCGCCCGCCGAGGTCGATGTGCGCGCCGTCGGCCGACTGCTGCTCACCCAGCCCGCCGCCGACTTGAAAATCCACCGCGCCGCGCTCCTCAAGATTGCGCTCGCCGACAATTCCGACGCCCGCACCTGGGCCTTCGCCGCCGTCGCGCTCGCCGACGGTTCGCTCGATTCCGTCTGGCAGACCGCGTCGGCCTCCCCGCTGTCATTCTCCAGCCTGCTCGGCGGCATTTCCCTCATCCCGAACGCCGAGCTACGCGCGACCGCCTTCGATCGCGTGATGCCGATTCTCGCGCAGAATATCACCGATATCCAAGGCCCGGATAACATCGTCGCCGCCATCCAGCGCGACGCGATTCGCTCCGCCGTCAGCACGCGCAAGGAGCCCGCCAAGGTCTTCGCCGCCCTCGTCTCGATGATCGAGCGCGGCTATCAGGCGGCAACCGCTGCGCAGGGGATTCGATCGCTGCCGCGCGCCAGCTGGACGCCGGAGGCGGCCCGCACCGCCGCCCGCGCGCTCATCGCCTGGGCGGAGAAAACCCACGCCAGCGAGCGCACCAGTCGCGACTACGTCGAGGCCATCCAAGTCGCCGGCGACCTCGCGAGCACGCTGCCCGCGGAAGAAGCCGACCCGCTGCGCCAATCCCTTTCTGGCCTTCGCGTCGCCACCTTCATCGTGCGCGCCGTGTTCGAGGAAATGCGCTACGACACGCCTCGCCTCGTGGTGCAGGCCGGCCGCCCCTTCGAAATCATCTTTGAAAATCCCGACGTGATGCCGCATAATCTGGTCGTCGTGAAACCGAGCACCCGCACCAAGGTCGGCACCGCCGCGATGGAACTCGCCCCCGAGTTCACTGACCGGCAGGGCCGCGCGTGGGTGCCGGAGTCCACCGATGTGGTCGCCGCCACCAAGCTCATTGAGCCCGGCCGCAATGAAATCCTCAAGATCGCCGCCAACGCCACGCGCACCGAAGGCGTTTACGAGTTTGTCTGCACCTTCCCCGGGCACTGGACCGTCATGTTTGGGCAACTCATCGTCACCAAGGATGTCGACGCCTACCTGAAGGCCAACCCAGCCCCCGCGACCATCGTTCCCGCCACCACCCATCAGCACTAAACTTTAACTCCCCGACTCCCATGAAATCCCATCGTCTCCTCCTCGCGCTCGGCCTCGCCGTGCTCACTTCGTTGGCCCAAGCCGCCGCTCCCGCCGGCTTCAAGGCCATCTTCAACGGCAAAGATCTTTCCGGCTGGGACGGCCGCCAATCCGTCTGGTCCGTCCGCGACGGCGCCATCGTCGGCCAGACCACCGACGAACAGGCCCTCGCCTCCGGCAACACCTTCCTCGTCTACACCGCCGGCCAGCCGGCCAACTTCGAACTCCGGCTGACCTTCCGGCTCACCGGGCAAAACCCCGACAACCGCGCCAACTCCGGCGTCCAATACCGCAGCAAGGTGCTCGACGCCGCCGCGTTCGTCGTCGGTGGCTACCAAGCCGACATCGACTCGCCCTTTAAATACACCGGCATGCTCTACGAGGAAAAAGGCCGGGGCATTTTGATGGC
>JBDSGI010000176.1:0-3207 GCA_039919035.1 Opitutaceae bacterium | reverse complement strand
ACGCCGTTGATCGAGGCGGGCACGACGGAGGAATAGTGGGCTTCGTCGGTGAACCCCGTCGACCGCCACAGCACCTTGCCGGTGAGCTTGTCGAGCGCGGCGACGGTGCCCTTGGCGCCGCCAGGCGTGCACAGGACCCGCGGACCATCGACCAAGACGGACTCGGTGTAGCCCCACTTGGGAATGCCGCCCCCGAGGCTCTTCATCGTGACCTGCCAGATTACCTTACCGTTCGCGAGGCTGATGCAGGCGAGATTGCCCGGCCCGCTCAGCACATAAACGCGATCCCCGTCGACGCACGGCGTGCCCCGCGGGCCGTCGCCCCAGTTGTTATCAAGAATGGGTCCGAGCTTCGTGATCGAAAGCTCCTTACCTGTGGCGGCGTCGAGGACGAGGAGGATTTCAGAGCCGTCGCGGGTGCCGATGGTGAATAATTTTCCATTGGCGATGGCCGGACCCGAATAGCCGTTGCCGGCGTTTTCGTAGAGCCAGACCCGCTTCGGTCCGCCCTCAGGCCATGCCTTGAGCAGGCCGGTTTCCTTCGAGACATCGGTGCGGTCTGGCCCGCGCCATTGCGGCCAATCGAGGCCCTCGGCCGCCGGTGCGGAAACAAAGGCGACTGCGGCGGCAAGTAAGGTGAGGGACGTTTGGACGATTTTCATGCGATTTGAGCTGAGAAGGTGGGGCGGCTTGGCCGATCTGCAATCTCTTCGCCACCGGTCGTGGTTAGGCGTGAAACTGTCCACGCCTGACGCACGACCGCCACTTTAGATGCCAATTTCCACGTCGAGACGCCGACCACGGTTCAGGCGCGATTTCGGACGAAACCCGGCGGCCAACAAGCCGCGCAGCGCCGCGATGTTCGCGGCCAGCCCGTTGAGAATGGCGGCGGCGAAATCAATCCGGCAGCGCGAAGGACACGATGCTCCCGCCCGCGGGGCGGCCCGACTTGCCGCCGCCGGCGGAGACGACGAGGTATTGCCGCCCGCCGATCATGTAGAGGCTCGGCGTGGCGTTGCCGGTGAAGGGCAGCGAGGCGGACCAGAGAATTTTCCCCGTGGCCTGATCGAAGGCGCGGATCGTTTCGTCGGCGCTCGCGGCGATGAAGATGAGGCCGCCGGCGGTGGCCACCGGACCGCCGTAATTTTCCGTGCCGGTGGGCGGGATGCCGCGCGCGGTCAGCTCTTTGTATTCGCCGAGCGGCACCTTCCACTTGAGTTCGCCGGTATTCAGATCGATGGCGTTCAGCGTGCCCCACGGCGGCGTGATCGCGGGGTAGCCCTCTTGATCCTGCCAGCGGCGGAAGCCGCCGAAGGCATAGGGCGGTGTGTTGGCGTCCGCTGCGGCGGCGGCCTTGCCCTTGGTCTTGGCTTTGCCTTTCGCGGGCGCGGCTTCGTCGGGCCGGCTGGCGGTGGCGGTTTCGCCGAGCACATAGGCGAGAATGGCCTCACGCTGCGCTTCGGGAATTTTGTCGAAGGCCGGCATCCGACCAAGTCCGGTCCGGGTGATTTTCGCGATCTCGTCGCGCGAGCGGCGCCGGCTCACGTCGAGCAGTGAAGGGAAACCCGCCAGCGGCACGCCGGCGCGATCCAAGCCGTGACAGGCGGCGCAGTGGATGAGGTAATCGCGTTCGCCACGCGGGAGCGGCGAGCCGTCGGCCCGGCGCGTCTCGACCATCTGCACGATCCAGGGGATTTCGTTTACGTTGACGTAGTAGACCCCAGACGGATCGACGGCGCCGCCGCCCCATTCCATGCCGCCGTCGAAGCCGGGAAACATGACCGTCTCGCGCAGGCTGGGAGCGGGAAACGGTCCGAAGTTGGGCGAGACCCGGATGCGATCAGTGGTGAGCGCGCGGGCTTCGGGCGAGATCGTGGAGACATCGGCCTCGGTGTAGCGCTGGCGCATGAGTGGCGCGGGCTTCGTCGGAAAAGGCTGCGTGGGCCACGCCTGCTCACCGCGCAGGTCGGAGGCAGGCACCGGTTTTTCCTCGATGGGCCAGAGCGGCTCGCCGGTCACCCGGTCGAAGACAAACAGGTTGCCGTGTTTCGTGCCTTGGGCGACCGCGTCGATTTTTTTGCCGTGGTGCGTGACGGTGAGAAGAATCGGCGGGCAAGGCAGATCCTTGTCGAGGAGGTCGTGGTGCACGATCTGATAGTGCCAGAGGCGCTGGCCGGTCGCGGCGTCGAGGGCGACGAGGCAATTGGCGAAGAGATTGTGGCCGTGCCGGGCGCCGCCGTAGAAATCGGGTTCGGCGGTTTTGGTCGCGACATAAACGATGCCGCGCGCCTCGTCGAGCGACTGGCCGCTCCACGGCATCACGCCGGTGGCGGTTTTCCACGCGTCGGCGGGCCAGGTTTCGTGGCCGACTTCGCCAGGCCTCGGGATGAGGTGAAAGATCCACTTGCGCGCGCCGGTGCGCACATCGAGCGCACGCACGGCACCGGGCCCACTGAAGCCGCCGAGGATGAGCGTATCCTTGTAAACCACGCCGGGCGTGTTGAGGCCGGTGACGTGGCTGTCTTCGTGCTCGGTGCCGACGCTGAGCGGCAGCACGCCCTTGTCGCCGAAGCTTTCGATCAGCCGGCCGGTCTGCGGATCGAGGGCGAAGAGCCAATTGCCCGCCGCGGTGAAGAGGCGGCGCTCGCCGCCGGACTCATTTTGCCAGAACACGAGGCCGCGCTGCCGTTTCCCGCCGGCGCCGGAACGCGCTGACGAGGGATCCCATTGCCATAGTTCGCGGCCGGTCGCGGCGTCGAGCGCAATCACGCGCCGGCTCGTGGTGGCGGTGTAGAGCACGCCCCCGACCACGAGGTTGTTGCACTGGTATTCGCCTTTCTCGCCGGTGTCGTAGGTCCAGGCGACCTGCAAACGCGTGACGTTGCCGCGATCAATCTGGCGAAGCGGCGAGTAGTTGGCGCGGTGCTTGTCGCCGAGATAGGTGGACCAATCTGTGTCCGCGGCGGAGGCGCTCGCCCCGAGGAGTAGAGCGAACGCGGAGAGTCGAAGGAGCCTCGGTCGCCAGCGAAATTTTCGGGCCACCGGGGCCGTGGAATCAGAATCTGACCGTGCTGGTGATGCTCCAGCGGCGCGGATTGGGGAAGACATAGCGGTAGGCACGCACTTGATCGGCGTCGATGACCTGCAGCGTGTCGTCGCCGAGGAGGTTGTCGACCTTGAGCTGGAGGCGCACGCGATATTTGTCGG
>JBDSGI010000175.1:0-5982 GCA_039919035.1 Opitutaceae bacterium | reverse complement strand
TTAACCGTAAATGTGCCAACGCCACCGGAGGCGAGGGTGACAACTCCGGTGTCGATGATTCCACCGCTAAAGCTGGAGGCCGTCAGGCTCGCACCTGTGATATTGCCGAGATTCAGCGTGGTGGTTTCGGAAAGCGTAACACCCGCGCCGTTTAGACCGGTGTTGGCGTTGATCAGACCCATGCGAATGGAGGGAAACAGCGAGCCAGGGAAGGTCGCGGCGTCTAGAGTGATATCGCCGCCTGCGACCGTTGCGTTGCCGGTTTGAAGATTTAAGCCGCCAAACACATTGCGCGACGAGTCGTTGTTGTCGCGAATCCAGCCCGGGCCGGTAGCCGTGACCGAAAGCACGCCACCCACTGTCAAGGAGGTCGCGGCACTACCATCGAGGAAACCGAGGGTGACATTGCGCGTCGTCGTAGGAAGAATAATACCAGCCGGCTCGGTGCGGACCGAATAATTGCCCGTCACGTTGGTCGTGCCAACGATAAGATTGTTCGCGGAGCGCACGGTTGCCGAGCTGGCGGTCACGTGGACCGGGGCCGTGGCGGAGAAAAGATTCGCGCCTTCAAGGGTCACCGTGCCGGTTCCCGCATTAAAGGTGGAGCCCGTGGTGACGTTGTTCGTCGCGATGACGCTCGCGGCGGTTTGGACAATATATCCACCCGTGGCGGTGGCGGTGATCCGGTTGGCCGTGATGGCCAAATCGCCGAAAGTCACGTCGCCTGCCTTGGACGTGAAAGTCGAATTCACGTTACCCGTGACAGACACGACCGAATTGGTCGTAACCGAGCTGCCGGTCAGGAAAATGCCTTGGCTGGAGCGAAGACCGCTAGAGAGTGCAAATGCCGGTGCCGCCGAAGTTGAAAGTCCAACCGCCGCAGTCGTGAGTGCGCCCGTGGTGGTCGCGGTGATATTACCCGACGCAAAGTTATTGGCAGTGTTGACCGCAGTGAAGGAAACAGTCGGCACCGTTGCGCCGTAACCAATGCCTGGATTCGTGACTTCGATGCTCGTCACCAGTCCGGTCGTGCCATCGCGCACCGCGCGACCTTCGGCGGCGACTGCTCCAACTACCGGCGGAGCGATAACGAAGATGGGCGTGGACGTGTAGCCAGAACCGCCGGCCGTGATTGTGATGCCCGTAACCTTATCACCTGTAAGCGTGGCCGTGGCGGTGGCACCTGTGCCGCCACCACCCACGATCGTTACTGCGGGAATAGCGGTATAACCGCTACCGCCGGCCAAGGTGGTCGATCCCGTGACCGCAGCTGCGGTCAAGACCGGAGTTGCCGAAGCAACGGGAGACGTGAACGTCGCTGTTACGTTACCGTTGTAAATGGGAGAAGTAGAGCCAGCGGTGAGCGTGGCTGCGGTGACGGCACCTGAAACAAGCGTTGCGGTTGCGGCCAACGCAGGGTATGCGGCGCCTGCAGCCAATGTTGTCGCTGTAACGTTCGATGTAATGTTACCGACGGTCAAGTTACCCGTGGTATTGAAGGTCACGGCACCTCCTGCGGTCGCAGCCGAAGCCCAACCCGCAATCGAGCTGTTGTTGCCGATATTGACCGCGCTGTTCGAACTCGAGGCCGAGATAAGCGATGCATTGCCACCGATCACCACCGTGCCGGTGGTGGAAATGGCCGTCGTATTGGTCTTGCCGCCGGCCGTGACGGAGAGATCTCCACCGATGTTCGAAGCACCGAGGGTGACGATATTCGCATCCACGATGGTGGCGCTGCCTGCAAGGCCAGCGGTGTTGATCGTGAGTGCGCCGAAGTCGTTGGTCACAGTGCCGAGCGTGATTGCCGCTGTGCCGGACGAGAGACTCGTGTTGCCATTCGCGACCATTAAGGCGCCAGCGCCCTGCGTGATAGCTCCGTTGCTGCTGGAGGCGGTGAGATTGCCGCTGACCGCGGTAGCACTGGCGGACGTGAGCACCAAGCCGGTGCCGCTGCCCGTCTGGCCGAGAATCAGATCACCCGAAACCGTCAGATTATTGGAGGTGATGGTGCCGGCGTAAGCAGAGAGGTTGCCAACGGAGTTGGCCACTCCAGTGCCAGTCCCGAGGAAAATGTTGCCTTGCGAGGCGCCCCCCAAGGCCAAGTTTCCGGTGGCCGTAAAATTAAAGTCGGTTTCGGCCAGCGTCGAAAGCACCAGACCGCTGGCGGTGATAATTTGAGCACCCGCGCCGACGATGATGTTACCGTTGGACAGAATGACGACCTGCCCGTTGGAGAGCAGGGTGCCGTCGATGGCGGCGCCAGCCGTAATCCCGTGCAAGACGGTAGCGGTCGTATTGGTGCCCGCCGTAACTCGATTCAAAACCGCACCGCCAGAGGGCAGCGAGAAGTTGAAGGTTTCGCCGGCAGCGATATTGAAATTAGTGAGCGTCGTGGCGTCACCTTGGGTGGTGGTTCCCCAAGTTAGAACGGCGCGATTGGAGGGATTAATGGTGCCGGTGGAGCCAGAGCCGGTCCAAGTCGCGGTTCCGCTCGTGATGGTGAACGGAGCTGCTACCGGCACAGTGGCGAGCAATGGACTCGGGAGTATGGCGATTGGCCCTACGGCCAGCATCGCGATGAACAACTTACGAAGAGACAACCTAACAGGAGGTGCTTTTTTCATTTGTGATAGATGAGCAGATTGTGACGAGATTACGCCTAACTTGGAGAGCAGATGAATTAAGCTGAGGCGCTGGCAAGCACATTTTACAGCATCCCAACTCAAGGGCACCCGGGTGAGAGACCCAGACTCCCACGAAAACGCGCCCAAATAGAATACCCGCCGGGTGGAACATTTGAATGCGCGGAAGGGCTGCAACCTATAAACCTCCCCGGGACATTGTATCAATCCCATCCTGAAACTCCTGCCCTTACCAACGCGGCGAGCGTTAGCGAGTGGACGGACCGCCGATCGCTACCGCTCGTGACAACATCCCAACCGCATCACCAGCCTGTTCGGGGTAATCGGCCAATTCGCATTAACCAGCCCGGCGGGCATTTCAGACAAGGTGCTACCTTCCGGTGTTACCTCGGCAGTGTCTGGATGGCCTCAAGCGCACGCTTGGGCTCTTCCCAGTTGGGGTCGAGGCGGGAGGCGATCTCGATATGCGCGAGGCCTTCGGTCCGGCGATCCTCGACCCTGAGCAACGCCGCTCCCAGGGTGAAATTTGCGCGGGAGCTTTGGGGCGCGCGGCGGACAGCTTCCAACGACTGGCCCACCGCATCTGCAATGCGCTCTGCGTTCAACAAGGCGGCACCGAGGCTGATGCGCGCCTCCACGTTGTCAGGGTTAAGGGACAAGGCCGTTTCGAAGAGAGCCAAGGCGTCCGCGTTTCGCCCCGGTTCGCGGAAAAGCATCGTGCCGAGGTTGTAGTGTGCTATGTCGCTGCGCGGCTGGTTTCGAACTACCTGCTCCAGCAGTCCAATCGCCTCACCCCGGTGCGCCGGATTCTCCGCCAGCACGCCCGCGAGCGCGGTCATCGCCTCCGGATAAACAGGCCTCATAGCCAACGCTCGCTTAAACTCAGCCACGGATTCGTCGGTTCGGTCACGATTCCTAGCCAGGGCCAAGCCCAAGTTCAGCCGCAGCTCTGCCATCGTCGGTTGTAGTCGGACGGCTTCCCGATGGTGCTCGATCGCTTCATCGAGTCGGCCCGGAATGGTGGCGAGCAAATTTCCCAGATTGCTGTGCGTTTGGGCGAACCGGGGGTTCTGCCGCAACGCTTCTCGGTAGTGAACCTCCGCGCGCTCCTGTCCCGCCGGCAGGGCACGCAAGGCGTTGCCGAGATTGTCGTGCGCTTCCACAAAATCCGGCTTCAAGCGCACGGCCGCCTCGTAGTGCGTGACCGCCTCCCGGATCCGATTCGGAAAACGCAGCAGGTAAGCGCCGTAGGCATTCTGCGCACGCGCGTTCTGCGGCCGCTTGGCCACGGTATCGGCCCACAGCGATACCTCGCTCGAATACACCGCGTTTCGGTTGTGAGTCTGGACCATCAAGCCAAGGGTTCCACCCATGAGAAGCGCCAACGCCCGCCGCCCCAGCGCGAGCCACGTCAGCGCAACCCCACCGGCCACGACCGCCGCAAGCGGCAAATAGACCCGGCTCTCCGCCATCGGCTGAAGGTTGATCGGCACGATGCTCGAAGTAGGAACGAGCAGCAGCAAGAACCACGCTCCCACCAATCCCCCCACCCGCCGGCGCCGCAATCCCATGACGGTCAACCCAACCATCGCTGCCACGACGAGAGCGCCAGCAATGACCCCCATCGCGCGAAGTCCGCTGCGATCCACGTCGTAGTCGAAAATCAGCGGATGCGGCCACAGGCACAGCTTCAGATAAGCGGGGACGACCTGCAATTGGGTCAACCCATAGCTCCACCAGGAAAAATTCTGCCCGTCGTTTATTCCGCGCTCCTGAATCTTTGATCCGACCATCAAAGCACCCAGGAGCAGCCACGCCGCAGCGAGTCCCAGATAAAGTCCTTTTCTCATGCGCAGTGCCGACGCAAAGCGATCGGCGACGAGCGTCCGGTCGAAAAGCAAAATCATGAGCGGCGCCGTCACCATCACTTCCTTCGTCGCCATCCCAACCCAGCAGGAAATTACCGCGAGGACATGCCACTTCCGTCGATGCGGTGCCGTGGCTCCGCGCACGAAACAATACAATGTCAGCAGGTAAAACAGCCCCATCAACGACTCCGCGCGCTGCGACACATAGGTGACCGCAGCGGTCTGGATGGGATGCAGGGCCCAAATCATCGCGACCGCGGCGCTCAATCCACCCGCCGCCTCGCCAAAGCGCTCGCGCAGTCCCGGCAGGCAAAACACCCGGCGCATGGTCAGGAAAAGCACGAGCGCCGCCAAGCCGTGGATCGTCACATTCGCGGCGTGGAGTGCCCCGAGAGATGTGCCCGCAACCGCGTAGTTGACAGCAAACGTTAGATTCAGGATCGGACGTCCGCTTGTGGGCAACGGGGACGGCGGCCAGAGCACGGCTCGCCAGTCGGTCAAATTACGGATCGACTCGTTTGCGCCGAAACTGAACATGTCGTCGAGCACGAGCGGGCCGGACATTCCGTTTGAATAAACGGCGCCAATCGCGCCCGCGAGCACGACCATCGGCAGCCAGGTCGTGCCCGGGTTCGGAGCGGGATGGAGGTCGCAACTTCCAAAGCCGCCGCCGGCCCGTCCGGGCGTCTCCCTGATCGATTCCGATTCGGTTTCGAACGTCATCGTTTTTCGTTATGGCTTTCTCCCTACCAGCATCAATTCCCCTTTCGATAATTCCGCAATTGCGAGCGATCGGGACCACTGTCACTCTGCGATGGTAAAATCCGAAGCGGCGTGACCTCCTGAGCCAGTTCGGTGGTGGGCTGCCGACGAAGCACTGCGGGGCATTTGATCAATCCCCCCTCTTGACACGCTCACCCTACCTGTCGCCGCGAGCGTGAGCGTGTGCGAGTCAAGGGAACTCTCCTTGCTCCCGTTCGCAGCTACATCCCAAGCAAGGCGAAGCAAGCTGCGCGGGGTCGAAACCACAGTGAATCAAAAGGTCGACGCCCCCCGTTTTCCCGGCTTGCGCCTTATGCTCGCTTGCTGGCCATCGCTGAATTTTTCGTTCGTGGCTCGGAACACCGTCGGCTTTGCCCGATCAACCCGTCGTCTCGGGAAGGCAAGCCATCGCTGCCCGCCTTTGATGAGCCGCCCGGACTGATGCCGAATGGCATGAACCCTCCCGCCGCAAGCAGCCAGGGATCGCAGAAAAGGGCTTCTCCCCGCTGGCAGCGGGCGGCAGCCCTCCGACCGTAGCAAGCTGCGGGGTATTGATGCCGTCCATAACAAATAACCGCCAGAGCCGCCTAATCTGAATATCTTCGACTGTCGCAATTCAACGGAGAGTTACGCGGGTACCACCCAAATAGAAGAAATGCAGGCTCGCGTGATTTTTCCCTCGGCAACAGGCCGTCTCTTGTTTCAAC
>JBDSGI010000174.1:0-3043 GCA_039919035.1 Opitutaceae bacterium | reverse complement strand
CGATCCTCACTGGCGGCAAGTGCATTACCGAAGACCTCGGCCTCAAGCTCGAGAGCCTCACCATCGCCGATCTCGGCAAGGCTAAGCGGATCACCGTCGACAAGGAGAACACCACCATCGTTGAAGGGGGCGGCAAGTCCTCCGACATCCAGGGCCGGGTGAAGCAGATCCGCCGCCAGATCGACGAAACCACTTCCGACTACGATCGTGAGAAGCTCCAAGAGCGTCTCGCGAAGCTCGCCGGAGGCGTTGCCGTCATCAACGTCGGTGCTGCCACCGAAGCCGAGATGAAGGAAAAGAAGGCCCGCGTCGAAGACGCGCTGCACGCCACGCGCGCAGCCGTTGAAGAGGGCATCGTTGCTGGCGGTGGTGTCGCGCTCCTGCGCTGCGCCAAGGCCATTGACAACGTGAAGCTTGAGGGCGACGAAGCGATCGGTGCGCAGATCGTGCGCCGCGCGATCGAGTCCCCCATCCGCATGCTCTGCGCTAACGCTGGCGTCGAAGGTGCCGTCGTCGTCGGGCAGGTGCTCGGCGGCAAGGGCAACTACGGCTACAACGTCGCCACCGGCGAATACGAGGACCTCGTGAAGGCCGGCGTGGTTGACCCGACGAAGGTCACCCGCACGGCGCTGCAGAATTCGGCGTCCATCGCCGGCCTGCTCCTCACCACCGAGTGCATGATCACCGAGATTCCGGAGAAGAAAGAAGCTCCGGGCGGCGGCGGTCACGGCCACGGCGGCGGCGGTATGGACTACTAATCATTGCCAATCGGGCGGAGCGATTCGCCCGTTTTTTTTTAAAAAAGCGCGCCGTGCAAACGCCGCGCTTTTTTATTGGTCGGTTGTAGGGAGCACGTCGCGCGTGCCCAAGCCGACGACGTCCCGGGTGGGGAGGCGGCCAATTCTATCGGGGTAGGCACCTGCCTCGCTGACCTTACCTTTGGCGTCTTAGCGCGCGAGTGCGACGCGCAGGCACGCCGCTTCTTGGTCATTGCGGACGAGAAGAATGTCTCCCGCCAGCGCGATGGGGTTCCACGTCTTGCCGGAGAAGACGCGGAAGCGATGAAGTTCGTTGGGGCTGTCGGGAGTCGGGCGCAAGAGAATGAGTTCTCCGTTCTCCGCCATCAGGAGAAACAGCTCGCCGATCAGCAGACCTTGGCCGTGACCATGGCGGCCCGCTTTCCAGCGTTGAGATCCGTCTTTCAGGTCAACGCAGACGAGCATGCCGTCGTCGAGGCCGTAGAGAAAGCCGTCGCGCGCGACGGGGTTGGAAAACTTGGCCTTGAGCTTGAGAGAGCGCCACACCTCTGTGGCCGCGAATTTTCCGTCGCTGGATGTTGTCACTTCAAGCATCGCGGCGCCGACACCGTAGCCGGCTGAGAAGACGACTCGATTCGCCCCGACGATCACGGGCACGGCGACGTGCGGATAGCCCAGCCCCCAAGGGTATTCCCACAGGACCGTTCCGGTGTCGGCATCGTGCGCCGTAATGATGCGGTGGTTGTAGGCCAGAATTTGACGGCGTCCTGCAAGCGTCGCCACAAACGGAGCCCCGTAGCCCGCCGCCGCCCGACCGGCGGCCCAGACGACTGCGCCGGTGTCCGCGTCGTAGGCGAGCAGAGATTTTTTTTCTCGGCCGCCGGCACTCACGATAATCCACCCATCGAGGTAAAGCGGCGATCCCGCGTAACCCCATGCGGGAATTGACGCGCCGGTTTCGGCGACCAGATCGTGGGTCCAGTGCACGCGGCCGGTTGCGAGATCGAGGGCGTTGAGCCGGCCCGTCGAGCCGAGGGTAAACACGCGCTCGCCGACGACCGTGGGCGTGGCACGCGGGCCCTCGCCGCCGACGGGGTTGTCGTAGCGGGTGGCGTCGGCGTGCGACCAGAGCGGGCGCCCGGTGAGCACGTCGTAGCACGTTATCTTTTCGTCTCCGCCGTCTTGCTCCTGTGTGAGTGCGCGCCCGCCGACCACGACAAGACCCGACCAACCGGGGCCCACTTTGGTGCGCCACAAGATCTGGGGAGGATGCGATTTCCAATCGGGATCGAGCAGCGGGCCGGAGAGTTCGGCGGTGCGGTTCGGTCCGAGAAACTGGGGGAAGTCTGCCCGCGCGGGGTCAAGCGAGACGGTCGCGACCGGCGAGGAAGGAACAGCTTCGCCAGTCGCCTTAATCGTGACGGACCTCGCCAACCGGAATTCGATGATCGGCACGAGATCGCCGCTCACACCGCGAATCCGGAAAAGCGCGGAACCCAGCCCCACTAGCCCGAGGACGCCGAGCGTGACAAAGAACCGCCGGCGGCCTGGAGCGCGAGACAGCATGGTCCACCAGCAGAGCAACAAGACTGCAGCGCCGAGCACGATCATGGTGGTCGTCATGTTGCGCTGCTGAAAGGTGAGGCTGTCGCGCAGCCGCACGACTACGACCGCGATCGTCGCCACTACAATAATCGCCAGAGCCGGCCACCACCGCAGACGAACTTGCATGGTGGATGCTGGCGGCGTTGGCGAATCGGTCGGCACTCAGCGATAGAATCGCACGCAGCCGGTCAGCGCAACCTACCGTCGGCAAATTCGGCGATCACTCGGCCGTCAGTGCCTCGCCGCCACGTAATTTATCGCCGTCGCGGTGCCAGCGATAGACGAGCGGGGCCTTGGTGCGGTCGAGGGCTTTGAACAGCGCAGGATCGGCGCGCTTCGGCAGCTCCAGCTCGGCGAGGCCGCTGGCGTCGCAGTTGAGCAAACGGGCGTAGGGTTTGAAATGCTCGACGCGGCCGATCACTCGGGAGAGTCCCTTCGGCGCCGCAGTGTTCGTCTGCCGGTCCAGCGCGATGAAGCAGTAAGGGAGGCTGCGCAAATCGATGCCGGCCCGCTGGCCGAACTTCACCCAATCGGGATTCGCGAAAATTTCAGCCGGCGGCGGCGCGAAAAAATGGCACCAATGGCGCGCGTTGTCCTCGGCGAACATCGGGCAGGGCAACGCGTGCGTGCAGGGCGCGATGATGCGGAACGCCGCCGCGAGTTCGTCACGTAGGCCGCCG
>JBDSGI010000173.1:0-5196 GCA_039919035.1 Opitutaceae bacterium | reverse complement strand
CGCCTCGCCCGCGCGCAGGCGCAGGAGATTAAAATACGTCAGTGCCGTCACCTCGCCCCGCGGGGTGACGAGCGGCTGGTTGCGGTTGTCGGAGGCGCGGATCAAACGGGGTTTCGGCATGGGCGTGCCCAGAGGCTTTGCACGGGCGCGGGCGCAAAGCCAGCCGACATTACGCGTGGCGGCGGCGCGCAACTCCCGCCTTGTGCCGCGCGAGCTTTGGCCTTCTTTCCGAGGACGGTGAACATCGCCGTCATCGTCGCGGGCCTAGGGGAAGCGCAGCAGGCACGGCTGCGCGCCGCGCTGACGGATCACTCCGTGACTTTTGCCGCCACCCTGCCCGAGGCGGAAAAGCGCACGGTAATCGCGGCAGCGGAAATCGTCTTCGGCAACGCCCCCGCCCCGTGGCTCGACGCTGCGCCCCGCCTGCGCTGGGTCCAACTCGATTCCGCCGGCGTCGACGCCTATCTGAAAATCAACGCGCCCTCGCGCGCCGCGCTCGTGCAGCTCACGAACCTCGCCGGCTTCTACGACCGCGCCGTCGCCGAAGCCGCGCTCGCCGGCATCCTCGCGTTTTATCGGCAACTCCCCCGCCTCATCGTCGCTCAAACGACCGCGCGCTGGATCAAGAACGAGGTCGAGCCCACGATCCGCGCTCTCGACGGTCAGCGCGTCCTGATTCTGGGGGCCGGCGCGATCGCGCAGCGTCTGGCGCATCTGCTCGCCGCGTTTAATGCGAGGGTGACATTTTTCTCGCGCACCGCGCGGCCCGGCTCGCTTTCGACCGCCGCCGAACTCGACGCCGCCCTCGGTAAAACCGATCTCCTGATCAACACACTGCCGCACACCCCGGCGACGATGGGTTTTCTCAACCACGCCCGGCTCGCGCAGCTGAAGCGCGACGCCGTCGTCTGCAACGTCGGTCGCGGCTCCACGCTCGACGAAGCCGCGCTGGTCGCCCTCCTCGACTCCGGCCAGCTCGGCGGCGCCGTGCTCGATGTGACCGCCCTCGAGCCGCTCCCCGCCGCGAGCCCGCTCTGGCGCCACTCGAAGGTGCTCCTCTCGCAGCACACGGGCGGACGCTTCCCCGGCGAGACCGACCGGAAGATCGAGGTGTTTCTCGCCAACCTCGCGCGCTTCGAACGCGGCGAGCCACTCGCCCACGTCGTCGCAAACGCCCGCGGTTACTGATCCATGCCCTATCCTCTCGTCACCCGCCGTCATTTCACCGCCACCCTCGCGACCGGCGCCGCCGCGCTCGCCTTGCGCAGTCGCGCGGCGGAGCCAACTGGCCTGATTGCCCGCATCGAAAAAACCACCGTGCTCCGCGGGCGCGAGGGCGCGGGCCCGACGTGGTTTCATCCGCGCGCCTGCCTCGTGCCCGGGCGCGACGGCACCCGCTCCAGCGTGTTCATGACGCTGCAGACCATCGCGGGCTCCGATTATTTCGGGCCGGTGCATACGATGACTTCATCAGATCAAGGTGCGACGTGGACACCTCCGGCGCTGGTGTCGCCCCTCGGCCGCTTGCCCGCCCCCGATGGCGCGGAGGAAGGCGTGTGCGATGTCGTGCCCGAGTGGCACGCCCCCACCGGCACTGTGTTGGCGCTGGGTCAAAACGTGTTCTACAAGGGACCGCGCTTCTCGCGCGACCAACCGGCGCGCCGGCCGATTTACGCGGTGTGGCGCGACGGCAAGTGGGGCCCGCGCCGACCGCTCGTGTGGGCCGATCCACGCGGCGCCTTCATCTATTCCAACAACTGCGGCCAGCGCGTCGTGCTCGCCAACGGCGACATCCTCCTCGCCTTCACCCACGGCGCGACGAAGGCCCAGCCGCGCTCGATCACCAGTGTGATTTGCTCTTTCGACGGCGACACGCTCACCGTAAAACGCATCGGGACGGAAATCACCCACGACCAAGGTCGCGGTCTCCTCGAGCCCTCGCTCACCGCGTGGCGCGATCGTTTCTATCTCACCATCCGTGCGGAGGACAATCGTGGCTACGTTTGCACGAGCACCGACGGCCTCGCGTGGTCATCGAAGCAAGCGTGGCGATGGGACGACGGCGAACCGCTCACCCTCTCGACGACCCAGCAGCACTGGGTCCCGCACTCCGATGCGCTCTGGCTCGTTTACACCCGCAAGGACGCCAGCAACCTCAACGTCACCCGCTTGCGCGCGCCGCTCTGGATGGCGCGAGTCGATCCGCGCACGCTCCGCCTCATTCGCGCAACCGAGCAGATCGTGCTCCCGCTCGTCGGCGACGGCGTCAACGACCCCAACCGCGTCGCCCTCATGGGAAATTTCCACACCCTCAACGTCACGCCCGACGAATCTTGGGTGACTGTAGGTGAATGGCAGCCGAAGAACGGCATCCACGGCGACCTCCTCCTTGCCCGCATCCGCTGGGCACAACCGAATCGGCTCGTGGCCACCGTGCGGTAGGCGGAATTTTTTCCTGCCAGTCGCTTACTTGCGAAACATCCATGCGACGCGCCCGCCCCGCACCCCTGCGACGGCAAACGCCCCGTTCGGATGCACGACCCCGCCGCGAACTTCATCCCAGTCGCTCCAATCGAACAACGGCTCCGCTTCGGCCGCGTCCATTCCGTAAACGCGAGCAAAGTCGCCTGGGCGAGGAGGGCAAATCTCGACGGAGTGGCGGGTGGCTTGGGCAGGAAAACTTTCCTCACGCTACGGGTCCGGCGGAACGGGGCGCGAGCTTGCGTTCACCGACACGTCGCGCGTGAAATCTCCCGCCCCGCTTCGCCAACGAAATAGTTTCGCACGGCAATCCTGTTCCCCATGAAATCCGCCCACGCTCCGACACCGCTCGCCCCCGTGACCTCCCGCCGTTCGTTTCTCAAGCACACCGCGGTGGCCACCACTTCCGCCGCGCTCGGATTCCCCGCCGTCCTGCGCGCCGCCCGGCCCAATAGCCACGTGCAACTCGCCGCCATCGGGGTAAGCGCCCGTGGCTACTCGGACCTGCACGGCGTCGCCTCGCACCCGCAGGCGAAGTTCGTCGCGTTCTGCGACATCGACCAGGCGCATTTCGCCAAGGCTGATGCGGACCATCCGGGCACGCCGCATTTTTCCGATTTTCGCGTGATGCTCGAGAAACTCGGCGACACCGTTGATGCTGTCATCGTCGCGACGCCCGATCACATGCACGCGCTCGCCGCCGTCGAGGCGATGCGGCGCGGCAAGCACGTTTACTGCGAAAAGCCGCTCGCGCACACCGTCTGGGAATGCCGCCAGCTCCGCCTCTGGGCCGAGAAGCAGGGCGTCGCCACGCAGATGGGAAACCAAATTCACTCCTCGGTGGAGTATCGGCTCGCCACCCGCCTCGTCCGCGAGGGTGTGATCGGCAAGGTGAAGGAAGTTCACTCGTGGCTCGCCTACACCGGCAACGAGCGCACGCACCTCCTCGAACCACCCGCGTCCGGTCCCGTGCCCGCGGGCGTCGACTGGGATCTCTGGCTCGGCGGCGCGCCCCACCGGCCGTATGCGCCGGGCGTTTACCATCCGTTCGCATGGCGCGACTGGCAGGATTTCGGCAGCGGCGCGCTCGGCGATTTCGGCGCGCACATTTTTGATCCCGTGTTCACCGCGCTCGGCCTGAAGGCCCCGCTCACGATCAGCGCCGACCACAGCGGCATCAACCGCCACATCTGGCCGACGATGGAGACGGTCCGCTACGTTTTTCCCGGCACCGAATTCACGACGGGATCGACCGTGCAGCTCACGTGGTCCGACGGCGGCCTGCGCCCCACACGCAAGCTCGCGCAACTTCCGCCCAACCTCGAATTGCCCGCCCACGGGTCGCTCTTCATCGGCGAAAAGGGCAACATGGTCCTCCCCCACGTCGGCGGTCCGCGGCTCTACCCGGTGGAAAACTTCAAGGACTTCACCTATCCCAAAGACATCAAGGGCCTCAACCACCACCACCTCTGGGTCGACGCCATCCTCACCGGCGGCCGCACGAGCGCCGGCTTCCACTACGCGGGCCCGCTCGCCGAAACCGTGCAGCTCGGCAACGTCGCCACCCGCGCCGCCCAACTACCGATCCCCAAGCGCGGCTCCAACATCGTGACCCCGGCCGCCGCCCTGAAATGGGACGCCGAAAATCTCCGCATCACCAACAATCCCGCCGCGAACGCCCTGCTCACCAAGAGCTACCGGCCGGGTTGGGAAGTGCCGGCGGCGTAAATTTTCTACACGAAACGCCCTCTGAGCTTCCTTCCTTGAGAGAGTAAATTCGACAGTTCCGGTTTCCCGCCGGTGTGTCACCGATGCTCACGGCGGGCGGGAGCACGAACCATATCTCGTCAAAATAGCTGAGCTGCACCTTGGGTAAGTGGGATAGAATATCGATACCTGCGCCCTCCGCGATCGAAGGTTCATCGGAGTAAATCAGGAGTGTCCGAGAGGCATAGGTGCCCTCCTTAAACTTATGGTTAACTTTCCTGGCGACGCGCTTTGTGATCAACCGATGTAACTCTGGTTCGTCGTATTCCTTAAATTCGTCGGAGGTGTTCGTCGCGTGCGCGCTTATTGTTGGACCATCGACAAGTTCAGTAACCTCGATCCCGTGTCGACGGCCTTCACGATCGGTTAGAACTAGGTCAGGCGGATCGCGAGGATTCTCGAGATGCTCCCACGTCACAAAGCAACTGCCACCGTCCTCAAAACGTGAGACAACCCAATCCGAGACGACTCCAACTTCAGTTCCTTGCTTGTCGCCCGCGATCGCAAAGAACGACGCGTAGGACCGCTCTCGGCGGAGAATCTCACGCAGATCTTTTATTAGCTCATTTTCCACACCTTCGCCCGAGTTACCAACGATATCGTGGGGGTTCATGCGAAAATGTGCCCTCCACTTCACCCCATCTTCTCCAATAGCCCTGCCACATCCGCTCGCAGCTTATCGACGTGCGCGAGCGTGAAGTCGCGGACGCTCAGTTTGTCGTCGGTCACGAGTGGTGTGAGGTCCATCGCGAAGGAGACGGCGTGGGTCGTGTCGGTGGCGTGCGAGGCGAAGAAGGTGGCGTTGGCGAGGCGGCGGCCCATCGCGGCGAGGTCGTAGCGTTTGCCGCCGGCGATCTGGGAGTCGAAGATCGCGACGAGTTTTTCCGCGAGCGCGGGACTCGCGCTGGCGTCCATTGCGACTTTGTCGGTGTCGGCCAGCCAGTCGAG
>JBDSGI010000172.1:0-2962 GCA_039919035.1 Opitutaceae bacterium | reverse complement strand
CGCCCCTGCTCGGCCTCGGCTACGCGCTCGCCTACAGCCTCGGCCTCGTGGGCGCGCTCGCCACCGGCTTCACCCTCGAGCACTGGGCAAAACTGCTGCGCACGAGCGATGTGACCCGCGCGCTCGGTTTCAGCTTCGCGGTCGCCGCCGTCACCGTTGCGCTGGCAACGACGCTCGCACTCGGACTCTCGCTCGCCTTGCGCCGCGCGCTCGGCCGTGGTCTTGGCGCGACCGCGCTGTTCGTGCCGCTCGCTCTGCCGGGCGTCGTCGCGGCGTTGATCGGGTTTCAATTTCTCGGCGGCGCTGGCTTGCTCGGCCGTCTCGCGTGGCACTTCGGCTGGATCGCGACGCCGCAGGAATTTCCCGCGCTCATCTTCGACCGCCACGGCCTCGGGATCGTTATCGCTCACACCGCCCTCGCGGTGCCGCTGCTCATGCTGCTCTTCGCGCGGCTACACGCCAACGAACGCATCGACGAATTCGCCGCGCTCGCCCGCACGCTCGGCGCGAACCGCCTCGCCGTGCTCCGGCGCGTCACGCTCCCGCTGCTCCTGCGCCGCACCGCGACGTCGCTCAGCCTGCTCTTCGCCGGCGTGTTCGGCGCCTACGAGATTCCCCTGCTCCTCGGCGCGCAGCGCCCCGAGATGATCTCGATCCTCGCGCGCCGGAAATTCGCGCTCTTCGACCTGCACCAGCGCCCCGAGGCGTTCCTCATCGCGGTCATCTACGCGGTGATCGTGCTCACGCTCGTATGGATCGCGTTTCGCAAACAACCCCCGGCCCATGTCGGCTGACTCCACCCACGCTGTCGCCGTTTCCTGGCCGCGCCGCGCGGGTGCCACCGCGTTGATCCTGCTCTGCTGGCTACCGGTCGCCTATCTTGCGCTGCTCTCCCTCGCGCGCGACTGGGCGTTTCCCGCACTGCTGCCTCCGAGCCTCACGCTCGCGACGTGGCAACGCGCACTTACAGGCAACGACGGACTCGTGACGAGTTTTGCGACTTCCGCCGTCATCGCCCTCCTCGTCGCCACGCTGGCGACCGCCGCGGGAGTCGTCGCCAGTCGCGTCTTCGCCTATCACCGCCGCCGCGGCTGGTGGGTGCTGGCGATGCACGCGCCGTTTGCGCTGTCGCCGGTGATTCTCGGCACGTGCCTGTTGTATTTTTTCATTCAACTCGGCCTCGTGGGCTCGGTTGGCGGAGTGATTGCGGCCCAGTTCATTTTTGCCTACGCCTACGCCGTCATCGTGCTCATCGGATTTTGGAACCCGCACGTCGCCGCGCTTGAGGATCTCGCGCGCACCCTCGGGGCCCGACGGCGGCAGGTTTTCCGTCACGTCCTATTTCCCCTCGTGCGCCCCCTGCTCGCCGTGGCGTTTTTCCAGACGTTTCTGCTCTCATGGTTCGACTACGGGCTCGCCGCCGTCATCGGAGCCGGGAAAGTCCCCGTGCTCACGCTGCGCGTCACCGAATATATGGGCTCCGGCAACGTCCACCTCGCCGCCGCGTGCGCGCTGCTCCTCATCGTGCCACCACTCGCGCTCCTGCTGGTCAATCGCCGCCTCGCCACCGCCTCCGCATGACGCCGCCCGCCCCGCCTTTCGTCACCGTCGAAGCGCTCTCGAAAAATTTCGCTGCGGAGCGCGTCCTCGACCGCGTCGGCTTCTCGCTCGAACGCGAGTCGGTTCTCGCGATCCTCGGTCGCTCGGGCGGCGGAAAAACCACGCTGCTCAAACTCCTCGCCGGCCTCGTGCCCGCCGACACCGGCCGCTTTCTCCTCGATGGCCGCGATCTCACGGCCGTGCCGCCCGAGCAACGTGAGGTCGTTTATCTCTACCAAGAGCCGCTGCTTTTCCCGCACCTCAGCGTGCGCGAGAATCTCGTCTTCGGCCTGCGCCTGCGTCGACTTGATGACGCCGCGATGCGCGCCCGGATCGAACCGCTGGTCGAGCGCCTCGGCCTTGCCGAGCATTTGGAAAAAATGCCCGCGCAACTCTCCGGCGGTCAGCGCCAGCGCGTGGCCTTCGGGCGGGCCCTCGCGATTCAGCCACCGTTGCTGCTCCTCGACGAACCCTTCGGCAGCCTTGACGCGACGACGCGCGCCGAGATGCAGAAACTCTTCCGCGAGGTCGCCCGCCAGGTCGCCATCACCGCGATTTTCGTCACGCACGACGTAAAGGAGGCGCTCATCGTCGGCGACCGCTTCGCTCATCTGGCCGATGGCCAAATGAAACTCTTCGCCGATCGCGCGGCATTCATCGCCGATCCCGTGAGCGGTGCCGCGGCCGAAATTGCGTTCTGGAATTCCCTCGCGTCGCAAACTCCGTCTCCCCCCCGCGCATGAGCCCTTTCGAAACCTACGAGTCGATCTACTGGATCTTCACCCAGCTCTGCAACGACCACTGCGCGCATTGCTACAACGACTCCGGCCCGCAGGGCGAACGCCTCTCGCTCGACGAAAGCCTCGCCATCGTCGCCGATCTGCCCGCTCGCCTCGGCCGTCTCATTCTTTCCGGCGGCGAGACACCCGCCGGCCCGTTTACCATCGACCGCGCGGCCTACGGCGTGCGCACGATCGCGGGGGTCGCGGCAGGCGCGGTGACGGGCGTGGCCGCCAGTTGAGACCGCGCGACTGACTTCCCGCGCGGCGCGTGGAATATACGGCGTCGGTAGCGCTCCCATAGACGACTCCCGATGATTCGAACCCGCCTTCTGATTCACCTTTGTGCACCTCTCGCGCTTCCCCTCTTGCTCGGCGGCTGCGCGGGAGTCTCCGCCGCGCAGCAACGCCTTGTATCGCGGCCCGGAATGGTTTTCTCCGACGCGCCGCACTTGGTGAATCGCAGCGCGCTCGCCGCGCAGATCGAACCCGGTCGCGCGGCGGGCGGGGCGCAGGCGGCGGGTTGCACAGCGTGCCGATGAAACGCGTTCTCACCTTCCTGTTTCTTTCCGTCGCCACCGGTG
>JBDSGI010000171.1:0-4164 GCA_039919035.1 Opitutaceae bacterium | reverse complement strand
TTTCCAGTCGGGCGAGAGCCGGATGATGGTGCCGCGCTCGCTGAACGGGTTGTAGTCGGAGACGCCGGTCTGTTTGTTCACGCGATACGCGCCGTTCCACGCGTCCACGCCCAGCCCGAAGTAAATGTTGCCGGCGGGATCGACGGCGAGGCCGATGGCGTCGAGGTTGGAGCCGGCGGCGGCAGTCGGCGGCAACCAACCTCCCGTGATGGTCAGCAATTCGGCGGTGCCGTCTCCGCGATCCTTCAGGTGAAGCACGCGGCCGCGGCTCGCGAGGTAGAGCCCGCCGGGGCCCCACGCCATGCCGATGCTCGGCGGAATCGCGCCGCCGGTGTTGTCGTAAAATAAGGTCGCGCGGTCCTCCAAGCCGTCGCCGTCGGTGTCGGCGAGTTGGTAGACGTTGCCGTCGTAGCCGAGGGCGAAGAGGCGCCCGTCCGGGGCGTAGACGAGGTTGTTGAGGTTGCGCAGTTGGACGGGCAGCTCGCGCACGGTAAATCCCGGCACCAACATTTGCACCGGTGAAGGATTCGGCACGACCTCGCGCGCGGCGGGGAGAGGTCCTGCCGCGGAGGAAACGACCGTGAGCAGGGTGACGCAAAGCGAGAGGCGGAGAAGCGAGCACATGGGGAAAAGGGGGTGGGGCCACCAACCTGAGCGTGCCAAGCCGGCGGCGTCAATTTTGCTGCCGCCGGGGCTAGTGTCTCAGTTTGGTTTGTCATTGCGAGTCCGGCGCAGCCGGGCGCGGCAATCCAGCTGGAATTTCAGATGGATTGCTTCGTCGCTGCGCTCCTCGCAATGACAGCCGAAAAACCAATCTGAGACACTACCGCCGCCGGGAAATTAACCGAGGTCGCTTAGCAATGCGCGCAGCTCGCGCTCGGGGTCGTCGTGGTGCTGTTCGACGGCGAGGCGGAGGGCTGCTTCAAGCAGGGGCTTGGCTTCGGCGCGGCGGTTCAGACTGATAAGCAGTTTGCCGAGGAGAATGCGGGCCATCATCCAGTCGGCTTTTTTGGCGACGCAGAACTCGAAGTGCGCGACCGCCTCGGCGCCGCGACCGTCCGCGACCAACGCCTGCGCGAGGCTGAAGCGGAACATCTCGTTCTCCGGCTGGCGCTCCACCAGCGCCGCAAACTGCGCCACGCGCGAGGCCACGCTTAGACGGCGTCGATGAACATCACCACGGCGGTGGCGTTGTCGGGCCCGCCCCGGCGGACGGCGAGCGAGACCAGCTCATTCACCGTGGCCTGCGGGTCCTCGAAGCGATTCATGATCACGCGAATGTCCGTGTCGGGCAGCATGCGCGTGACGCCATCGGTGCAAAAAACGTAGCGATCGCCGGCGGCGAGGGGACGGACGATGACATCGACCGCGGGTGGGGTCGGCTGGCCGATGCAGCGGGTGAGGGCGTTGCGGTTGGCCTCGTGATAGTAAACGACCTCGCCGCGCGCGCGCCGCAGCCGCGCCTCGTTTTCCACCGAGTGATCCTCGGAGAGACGGACAAGCTCGCGATCGCGCACGCCATAGGCCCGCGAATCGCCAACGTGCGCGAGGGTGAGCGCGCCGTCGTGGATGCAGCCGAAGGTGAGCGTCGTGCCGATGCCCATCGAAGGGCTCATCCGCTGGCCGAGCGCGGCGACCGTGGTGTTCACCTGCTGCACCGCCGCGACGAATTCGGATTCTGTTTCCAGCCGGCGAGTCCGGATTTCGGCGGCGATTTCATCCACCGCGCATTGTGCCGCCTCGCCTCCGCCGGGCAGGCCGCCGACGCCATCGGCGACGCCAAAGACCATGGTCTTCTCATCGAGGAGGTATCTGTCTTCATTTTCCCGGCGGACCCGGCCGATGTCTGTGAGCGCGGCAGCGCGAAGCGAAAGCATGAGTTGAAATCGAACCTTACGGTGGTGCGTGCTCAGGAGAAAGGATGAAATTTTTCGTTACGCGTTTCCCGTGCAAACACCGTGTAGTCAGGCGATGGCAAACATTGCAGAAACAGCCGGCCGTAGGATTTCGCGAGCACGCGCGAATCGAGAATCGTCACCAACCCCCGATCCGTGGCGCTCCGAATGAGGCGGCCGACGCCCTGCCGAAAGGTGATAAGGGCGTCGGGCAACGTGAGCTCGTTGAAGGGATTTCCCCCCCGCTCACGGATGTGGTCACAGCGCGCCTCCGTGATCGGGTGCGTGGGCGGATCGAAGGGCAGGCGCGTGATGATGACCTGGGCGAGCGAGTCGCCCGGAACATCGACGCCGGTCCAAAAACTGTCGGTGCCGAACAGCACGGCGTTGCCCGCGCTGCGCATCTGGTGGGTCAATTCGGTCCGGGACATCTCGGCGCCCTGCATGAGGAAAGGCCGGCCGGCGGCCGCGAAATGCGGCCCGAGCGTCGTCGCGACGGCGCGCATATCCGCGTAGCTGGTGAAGAGCACGAGCGAGCCGCCCCGCACGCGTTCGACGCAGTAGCCGATATGATCGGCGAGGACATCGAGCGCGAGCTTAGCCTCCTTGGGCGAGGGGAGCGGCACATCGCTGGCGACGAAAACCCGCATGTGGCGCGCGAAGTCGAAGGGCGACTGCACCATGACCGTCCGCGCGTCGCCGGCGCCCATCCGCTCGGCAAACGGCTCGATCGCGCCGCCCATCGCCAGCGTGGCGCTGGTGCAGATCACGCTGGTGCCGCAGTCGAAGAGGAGTTCGCGCAATTTCGGCGCGACGTCGATGGGAGCGCTCCGCAGCGCGACGACGCTCCGGTGCTTGCCGGTGAGTTCGAGCCAGTAGACCTGGGCTTCCGCGTCGGCGAGCGAGAGGAATTGCGTGAGGCCGGCGCGATAGGTGGCGAGACGCACGCGCTTGTCGTTCAGCTCGTCCCGCACCTTGCCCTCGGGCAACCGCCCCTCGATTTTTCCGAGTGCGCCAAGGAGCTTGGCGAGCGGGGTGTCGAGCCACGGCTCGGCAAAGCCCTCCTCGCGCACGCGCAGGATGGGACGGGTCGCGAGGAGCTTGTCGTGCAGGAAGGCGAAGAACTGGTGCGAGGCCTCAAGGCACTCGTCCACGGCCAGCAGCGCCGAGGCGTCGCCTAGTTTCGCGAGGAAGCCCTTTTTCTTTTTCGGGTTGTAGAGGGTGCGCAGCAGCCGCTCGAAACCGAAACTCGTGAGCGCGAGGCCGAACGATGCGGTCGCCACCTCGGGCACGGTGTGGGCCTCGTCGAGGACGACGAAATCGTTGGCGCGCACCACGCCCTTCGCGTCGGGTTTGCCGACCGCCTCGCCGAGGTGGATGAGCGCAAAAAGCAGGCTGTGGTTGACGATGAGGACCTGCGCGGTGTCGCAGCGCTTTTTCGCGCGCTGGTAGAAGCAGCGTTCGGGGTCGCAGTATTTCCGCGAGCAGCCGGAGGAATCCGCGCTGACGGCTTCCCAAACATCATCACTGGGGCGGGGTTTGAGCTCGGGGCGGAGGCCGGTGTCCGTCTTGGCGCTCCACTCGGCGATGCGTTGCAGTTCACTTTGCTCCGGGCCGGTGAAGAGATCGGCCTTCTCTTTCAGGGCCGAGGCGAGGCGCGTGGTGCAGAGGTAGTTCGATTTTCCCACGAGCACCGCCGATTTGAAATCGGCGTAGCGTGCGAGCGTGGGCGTCGCCTTGAATAACCGGCGGCACGTGGGCAGATCGCTCGTCTGGATTTGCTCCTGCAACGAGATGGTGTGGGTCGAAACGATCAGCTGTCGCGCGGTGTCGACGGCGTGGATGATCCCGGGCACGAGGTAGGCGAGGGATTTACCGACGCCCGTGCCGGCTTCGAAGAGCAGGGGTTCATCACCCTTCATTGCCGCCGCGACCGCGCGCGCCATCGTCTCTTGCTGCGGGCGGTGCTCCAGGCGCAGCCCTTCCTGCAGCCAGCCGCCCTCGGCGAAAATCTTCGCGGCAAGCGCGGGTGCATGGCTGACGGGCGGAGGCGCGGAGCCGGTGTCATCGCGAAGGCCGATCATTTGGGCGGAATAGTTCGGCAGGCAAAGCGCGCACCCAGCGCGGCGCAATTGAATTTGCGGAACGGGTTGCTTGGCGCTCCATTCGTCGCCATGGCAACGGCCGAAAATCCCTCGGAAGATTGGGTCGCGGAACTCGTGCGCTTTTTGCGCGAGCAGCCGGCGGTGAGCGCCGTGCGCATCGACTC
>JBDSGI010000170.1:0-3513 GCA_039919035.1 Opitutaceae bacterium | reverse complement strand
GGCGGAATTGCGCGTGGGCCGGCGTGCTGGGGCCGAAGACTTCGTTGTCGTCCTTCGCCGCGCCGACATTCCGCAGATTGGCAAAAACGGCGATGCGACTCCGTATATAGTATTCGCCCGAGACATCCACATTCAGGCGCTTGAGCGCCCAATTGTAAGTGCCGGGCTCAATGCTGGCGCCCGGGGCCACCGCATTTCCGCGCTGGCGGCTGCGATAGTTCCAGTTCACGCGCACGTTGAATTGCTGGCGGGTAAGGCTAAGGCCCCAACTCGCGCTACGCGGCACGTAGCCGGCGAAATCGCCATTCGCGTCGCCCAGCGCACGCTGGGCGCTCGCGTTGGCGAAAACCTGCAGGCCCCGCGCCCACGGCGGCGCAAAGGTGAGAGCCTGCTTGTAGTCGAACTCCAGGCCCTCCATCCGCACGGTGCCGGGAACGTTATATTGCGTGGCGACATCGTAGAGCCCGTAAATGGCGGGATCGAGGCTGTAGAGCGACAGGAATTCGGGGGTCGCATTCAAGACCGTGTTGCCGAAGAAATTTTCGAAATTGCGCCGAAACGCGCCGACCGAGATCTGGCCGACGCCCTCGAAGTAATACTCCAGCCGCAGCTTCACCGTCCGCGCATCCCACGCCTTGATCCCGACGTTGTTCACGCTGATCCGATTCGCCGGGCTCGGCGGACTTTCCGTGTCCGGCAGCGTGAGACCGCCGGCATATTGATTGAAGCTCGGCCGGCCGACCGACTGGTAATAGGCGGCGCGCGCGATGAGATTTTCGCGCACGTTGAAGCTCGCGTTGAGGCTGGGGAACCAGCGCAGGTATTCCTTCTCCGCGTGCAACCCGCGATCGAGGAAGGTGAGCTTCGACACACCGAGCGCATCGCTCGCGGGCAGGAGCGTGAGCGGCCGGCCATTGGCGCCGAGCAGGACGCGCCCCGCGGCATCGCGCTGAAAATTTCGCGTGGCATCCGTCAACGGCCCCTCGGCGCTGATGTTCGTCTGTTCGGCGCGCACGCCGCCGATGAGCTTCAGCCGTCGCTCGAAAAATTGCGCATCGGCGCGCAGAAAGGCGGACGAGATCACCTCCTCGGCAAGCTTGGACAGGCCGACCGCCGAGCGATACGAGGCGTTCGGGTCGATGGTGAAATAATTCGGCCGCGCCTGGTAGAGCGCCCATAGCTGCTCGTTGCTGTTCCACTGGGCGCGCGGAAAGCCGAACGGGAGCACGCGCTGCGAAAAACTCGGGTCGAGATAAGGCGCGGCGCTGTCGTCACTGCCGATCGGATTCGTGCTCGGCCGGCCGTCGGCGCCGACAAACGAGTAAAGCCGCGTGCCCCCGCGCACATCGCGCAGGGCGTGGCGAACGTCGAGACCACCCTTCAACGTCAACGGCACCCGTCCGTTGAAATCGCGCCGCAGGTTGGCATACGCGCTCCGCTGGATGTCAGTGGAATCGTTCTGAATGCTGTTCGACGAAGCCAGGGCATAGCTGCTGAGACTGAAAGGATCGACCGGCGCGCCGGCGGCATCCGTCACCGTGATCCGCCCGGGCCGCAGGTAGAAAAGATCGTCGAACGCCACGGTCACGTCCGTGCGGCGGGCCTGCGTGTTGTTAAAAAAACCCTTGTCGATATCCCGCACCCGATTGCTGCCCTGCGAATGGCCCGCGCCGGCCTCCGCCTTCCACACGGGGCCATCGTGCCGCCACACCAACGTCGGCATGTAAGTGCGATTGATCCGGTCGCGCCCGCCTTGCGCGAGCAGCAGATCGCCCGCGGCCGCCGCGCCGCGCGTCGACGTCGTGGTGAAATTTCCCGGCAAAACGCGATTCACGTTGAAGGTGAGTGAGCGGTTCGTCGTGTCCGCGTTGAACGAGAAATACTGAAACGAGAACGAAAGCCGGTCTGAGCGCGTGAGCTTGTAGTCGATGGTCACGCCGAACGACCGCCGGGTCGTGTCCTTTGGTGCATCCTGCACCCGATAGGACGAAAGGTAAGGCTGGTCCGGGCTGGTGTGCGGAAAGGCCGCTCCATTGGTCGCGGCACTGGTGCCCCGCCAGGTATTCTGCGAGAGATCCTCCGCCGTGTATTGGCGCGCCGTGCCGCCCGACAGCGTGAAGCCGAAGCGCTTGTTCACCGGCACCACGTAGGAAAAATCGAAGCTCGGATGGACCTTGCGGGTCGGATGCTCGCGCGGGCCGGCCGTCTCCCTGAAATCGCGGGCATTGTCGCGCATCACGAGCGAAACCGTGGTGTTGAAGACCGGACGGACGCGCTCGAACGAACTTCGGGGCACCATATTGACCGAGCCGGCGAGCGCCGCGCCTTGCGATTCCGGAGTCGGTGAATGGGACACCTCGATTCGCGCGATGTTGTTGATCGAGGCCATGTCGACCTGCACGGAACGGCCCGTGTTGTTGTCGCCCCCCGTGCTCGCCAGGTTGAATCCATCGATCGTAACCGGCACGTTGGCCGACGGCACGCCATTGATCGAGATGCCGCGGGCATAGCCGCCCCCATATTCCACCGTGACGCCCGGCAGGAATTTCAAGAATTCTCCGACATTGCCCTCCGCCACGTGGCCAAACTCCTCGGTCGAGACGACGTTCTTGATGTTGGGCGCGAAGCGCTGCTCGTTGATCGCGATGGCGGCACCGGCCATCTCGCGCGACGCGCCGACGACGAACTCGGAGAGCTTCACCACGCCGCCGCCCGGCCCGGCACCGACGCCGCCGAGATTGAAATCGCGCGACACCGTCTCGCCGGTGGCGACGACCACGGTGTCCGTCAGCGGCTCGAGTCCGGTAAAGAACACGCGCACCTTCACGTTTCCGGCGCGCACCGGACCCAGACGGAACTGGCCGCTGGAATCCGTGAACGTTTCCAGCGACGTGCCCTCGATCGTGAGCCGGGCATTTTCCAGATATTCACCGTTGCGGATATTGAGGACGCGACCCTCGATCATGCCGATGGCCGCCCGGCCATCTGCGGCGGAGGCGGCTGGTCCGGGGGCAAAGGCGAGAGCGAGCCAGGCGCCGATTATCGCCAGGGAGATTTTGTCTTTCATAGGGGGTGGTGGCGCGTGGGGCTTCGGGGTGGGAAGGAGAGCGGAACGATTCGGACGGGGTGATCGAGGTCGGGGGCGGAGTTGCGGCGGGTGCCGAGCGGACACTCCCGACGGGCGCTCACCGACGGGCGCTATTTGTTTTTTTTGGGCGCCGCCGACACATCCGCGAGCTTCCAGTGCTCGTTGTCGAAGCGTGCCGACTTAAAGAGACCCGCGGCGCGCGCCACGACGTCGGGGTGCTGGGCCGCAACGTCTGGTTTCTCCGCCAAGTTGCTGTTCAAATCGTAAAGTTCGATTGGGGCGGTCAGCGTTTTCAGGCGGATGGCTTTCCAGTGGCCGTCGAGCAGCAAAGCCTGGCTCACGCCCTGCTCGTAAAATTCCCAGTAGAGATAGTCGTGCTGCTTCTGCGGGCCGCTGGCGAAGAGGGTCGGCGTGAGGCTGATGCT
>JBDSGI010000169.1:0-3330 GCA_039919035.1 Opitutaceae bacterium | reverse complement strand
TTTTGCGGATCGCGGATGAGCGCCTGCACCTCGGCGTGTTCGTCGAAGCCGATGCCCATGTGAAGTTCGCTGGTGGCAAGGCACAGGTGGGTGAGCCGACCCGTCGCCGCCTTCTCGTGCTTGAACTCCTTCGGGTGCATCAAAAACACGAAACGCGTCCGCGTCGCCATCGGCGTGATCGACGCGCACCAGCAAAGCGACTGCGGCCAGAAGCAACGGTAACAGGTAACGCGCATGGTCAGGCGCTCCCTTGAAGGCAGCTTGTCATTTTAAGCGCAGCGAATAATCCACTCGGAGACGACTCGTGAGACCAAGTTCATTGGCTTGTTCCACGCAATCCGCGGCGGCTTGATCTGGATATCAGAAAGATAAGCATGGGATGCCCTTTTTCGACGACCCTTTTGTTTGTTCCGCCGAGCACCGGGGATGAGTGTGCGCGGTTCTTGTTTTTACAGCAGCTCTTTCGGCAGTTGCGTCACGATCTTCTTGATGTCCTGCACTGCGTCGCGGTGACAGACGAGCACGGCGTCGGCCGTCTCCACCACCACGAGGTCCTTCACGCCGCAGAGCGCGATCGTGCGGCCACTGCTCACCGCGATGTTGTTGGCGGCGTCGTTCACGACCACATGCCCGCGCGAGGCGTTGCCCGCGGAATCGTTCTTAAGATGCTTGGGCAGCGCGGTCCACAGCCCGACGTCGTCCCAATCGAACTCGGCGAGCAGCGTCTCAACGCTCCGGGCTTTCTCCATAATGGCGTAGTCGACGGAGATTTTCGGCAGCCCCGGAAATTGCTGCGCGAGGTAACCCGAGAAATCTCCCGTCGGAAAATCCCGGATGAATCGGGCCAGCTCCGGAGCATTGCGATCCGCCTCGGTGAGGAAGGTGTCCACCCGCCAGAAAAACATGCCGGCGTTCCACGCGAAATCGCCGCTCGCGACGTAGCGTTCCGCCGTGGCCGCGTCGGGCTTCTCCACAAAGCGCTTCACTTCGCGCACCACGCCGCTCGCGCCGCGAGACCGCTCTCCTCCCATCTCCAAATACCCAAACCCCGTCGCCGCATGATCCGGCTTGATCGCGATCGTGAGGATGGCGCCGGTGTCGGCGGCGCGGGGCAGCGCGGCGGCGAGTTGCCGGCCAAACCCCGTGGCGTCGGCGATAAAGGCGTCCGCCGGCAGGAGAGCGAGCGTGGCGCCGTCGCCGCCGCGGGCGCGCACGAGCGCCGTGGCCAGCGCCGCCGCGGGAGCCGTGTCGCGCTTGGCGGGCTCGGCGATAATCTGCGCGTCGGGCACCAACCCGGCAAGCGCCGCGCGCGTGCCGGGCAGTTGGACGGTGTTGGTCAGGACAAAAATATTTTCCTGCGGCACCACCGCCCCGATTCGGCGCACAGTCTCCTCCACCAGCGTGCGGTCGGAGAGCAGTTTCAGGAGATGCTTGGGGGTCTGCGCCCGGCTCATCGGCCAGAATCGCTCGCCACTGCCGCCCGCCATGATGCACGCGAAATACCGGGAGTTCTTTTCCATTCGCAGCTTTCTCCCCGGACGGCGCCGGAGCGCCAAGCGCAAACCGAACCGCGGCGGATATTACTCCCCGGGGATCGTCACCACAATCTTCCCGAACTGCTCGCCCCGCTCCATGAGCGCAAAGGCATCCGCCGCGCGCGCCAACGGGAAGACTTCGCTCACAACCGGCCGGATCCGATGACGCGCCACGAAGTCCACCATTGCCGCCCAGTCCGCCGGCGAACCCATCGTCGTGCCGAGAAGCGTGAGCTGCCGCCAGAATACCTTGCGCATCGCCAGCACCGGCGGATTGCCGCGCGTGGCGCCAAAAAAAACGATGCGACCCCCCGGCGCCGCCGCGTCGAGGAGTTTCTCGAACCCTTCCCCCCCCGCGCTCTCGACGATCACGTCGAAGCCGCCACTCGCCTTGGTTGCCTGCTCCACCCAGCCCGCGTCCTGGTAGTCGAAGCCGCCCGCCGCCCCGAGCGCGACGGCGCGGGCAATCTTATCGGCCGAACTGGAGGTCACCCACACCTTCGCCCCCGCCGCTACGGCAAACTGCAGCGCGAAGAGCGCCACGCCGCCCCCGATTCCGTTGACCAGCACCCGCTCCCCCGCGCGCAATTGGGCCCGGGCAAAAAGCGCGCGATACGCCGTGAGCCCGGCGAGGGGCAAGGCCGCCGCTTCCTCCCACGACAAGTGCGCGGGTTTCGCCGCAAGCTGCGCGACCGGCACCGCGATCTTTTCCGCGAGGGTGCCGTCACGGGGCAGGCCCAGGATCGTGAATATCGCTCCTTGCGCGTGCTCACTTGCGCCCCAGTCGAAGCTCGGATTAATCACCACGTCGCGCCCAATCCACGGCTCCTCGGTGGCGGCGCCAAACGCGACCACCACGCCCGCCCCATCGGAACCGGGCCGGCACGGCCACTTGAGGCCCGCATACTTGCCCTGTTTGATCCACACGTCGCGATGATTGAGCGCGGCGGCATTCAACGCGATGACCACCTCGCCCGCCAGTGGCTGCGGGTCGCGGACTTCGACGACATCAATTTTATCTATCCCGGCTAATTGGACCGCACGCATGGCAAGAACATCGCTGGATCCCGGAAGAACGAAAGCGCGGAAAGCATTTCCGGGTTCCCGTCCTCCTTAGTTTCAGCGATTGATTTTCATCCGTGTTGCTCGCCCTGCACAAACCCTATGGCATTCTCTCCCAGTTCACGCCCGAGCCTGGCTCGCGCTGGGGAACACTCGCCGATTTTTCCCTGCCGAAAAATGTCTATGCCCTCGGACGGCTCGACGCGGACAGCGAGGGGCTGCTGCTCCTGAGTGATGAACCCGGCTTGAACACCCGACTCCTCGATCCATCGCATGGCCACCGCCGGGAATACTGGGCGCAGGTGGAGCGCGTTCCGACGACTGACGCTCTCGCCCGGCTCGCCCGCGGTGGAATCGCGATTGACGACTATCGCACGCTGCCGTGCCGGGCCCGCCGAATCGAACCCGCACCAACCTTCGCCCCGCGTGACCCGCCCATTCGGGTGCGCAAGAGCGTGCCCGACGCCTGGATCGCCCTGGAGCTAAACGAGGGCAAAAACCGGCAGGTCCGCCGCATGACGGCCGCCGTCGGGCATCCCACCCTGCGACTGCTGCGGGTGCGGATTGGAAGTTTTTCGCTCGGCGACCTGCCCCCGGGCACGTGGCGCGAACTATCCGCCGGCGAACGCGCCGCAGTCTTCGCCTAGATCCGCACGATCACATCGTCCGGCCGGAAACGAACTTTCTTCAGGGTCGCATATTTGTCATCTGCCATCCGGTAACCCGCGGAACA
>JBDSGI010000168.1:0-3122 GCA_039919035.1 Opitutaceae bacterium | reverse complement strand
GGTTGAAGGGTGGCGGTTCACAGGCGGCCGGCATCCCGGAAAGAGTAGTGACCGACCTTGAGCGGGTCGTCCTCGACCGTGCCCACGATCAGGTGGTCAAGCAGGTCGATCCCGATGATCTTAGCCGCTTCGTGCAATTGCCGGGTGAGCTGCACGTCCTGCGAGCTGGGGGCGGGATCACCGCTGGGGTGGTTGTGCGACACCACGATGGCCGCGGCGGAAGCTAAAATAGCGATTTTGAAAACCTCGCGTGGGTGCGCGAGCGCGCAGGTCAACGTGCCCATCGTGACCATGGTCCGGCTGAGCGGCTTGTTCTTCCGGTCGAGACAGATCACCCAGAGGGTTTCCTGATAGGGCGTCTTGGCGTAGGCGTCCTCCAGATATTCGGCAATTTTCTTTGGCGTGTTCAGCGCGGCGACGTCACCGAGCTTCAGCAGGTGGTAGGCAATGGAGGTTTCGTAGATCCTCATGGGATAGCGGGCGGCGGATGCAGTGCGCTTTCCCGGAATCCTTCCGGGAGATCGGCGGTGCTCCGCGCCCGGCCTCTCCCGGGCACGCCGAGTCACGGCCGGCCGCGCCGAGGAGCGGTAGCGACGAGGGGGAAGCGGCCGGCCGGGAAGGTGGAGCCGCGCGCCGCGCGGACTACCTTGACCGGCGTGGCAAACTGGGGAAATCGAGGCGGGGCGGAAAATATCCCCTCCCTGCGCGACTGCGCCGACAGTCCCGGGCACCTTGCGGTGAGGCGAGCGGCGTCTTCCGCGCTATCGTTTGGCGCCCGGACTTGGGCGTCGCTCCAGCCGTGCGCGGGTGTTCGCCAATTCCGCCGCCAGCTTTCTCTCCGCCGGCAACGCGAGTTTGTATTCCCGCGCGAGCACCTGATTGGGCAGTCCGTCCAACGCGTATTTCGCGAGGGCGTCGCTTTTTTCCGAACAGAGGATCAGGCCTACCGGCGGATTTTCTCCGGGCTGCATCCAATGCGTCTTCGCATAGTTCAGATACAGGTGCATCTGTCCGGCGTCGGCGTGGGAGAATTTCGCCGCCTTGAGATCGATGATGAGCAAAGCGCGGAGGCGGCGGTGGAAAAACAGCAAATCGACCCGATACCACTCGTCGCCGATGCGCAGCCGCCGCTGCCGCCCGACGAACGCGAATTCGCCACCCAGCTCCAAGAGGAAGTTTTCCAAGTGCCGTAGCAAAGCCTCCTCCAAATCTGATTCGGAATATTCGTCCTTCAGGTCGAGGAATTCCAGCACGAGCGGATCCTTCACCTCCTCGTTTGCGTCGACGCGATCCTCGGGCCGGGGCTTCGCGCCCTTCGTCAGCATCGCGGTCTTGTCGCGGGAGAGCGCCGTGCGCTCGTAGAACACCGTCGTGATCTGCCGGTCGAGCTGGCGCACCGACCAGCCTCCCCGCAGCGCCTCCGTCTGGTAAAAGCGTCGGGCCGCCTCGTCCTTCACCGCCATCAACCGCACATAGTGCGACCACGGCAGCGGAAAACTGAGCGCTGCGGGCGTCGGCACCAATTCACCAGACACTGTCTGGTGAATCTTTTCGGCCGGCAATTTACCAGACGCCGTCTGGTGAATCGGCCAGAGCAGGAAGAATGTCCGGAAATTTTGCAGATTGGTGACGGAGAAGCCCCGGCCCAGACGCTTGGTCAAATCCCGCGCCAGCTGGCGCAGCAGTTCTTCGCCATACTCGGCGCGCTTGGCGCCGCCCTGTTCGAATTCGACGATGCGCCGCCCGAATTCCCAGTAGGTGGCGGTCATCACCGTGTTTACGGCCCGCGCGGAAGCCCGTCGGGCATCGTCCAGCAGCCGGCTCAAATCGGCGACCAATTCGTCATAGTTCGATTTGGCCGCAAGTGAGGCGGGAGGCATGGGAGAAAGATCAAAGGTCATGGTGTCAGGAAGGAGTGCGATCAATCCCGTTTCGTTCACGGCCAGCGGTAGCCCATGCGCTCGGCGCGCGTGAGCGGCAGCCCCTGTCCAACCGGAGGCAGCGCCGCCGCCATCCACGGTTTTTCTAATTCGACGTGCTCGATGATCGATTTCCGCGCCGCCGCCACTTGGGCCAGCGCCGCGCGCACCTGCTCGTGCGCGGGCGTGGCTTTGATGCAGTCGAAGTTCAACGCGACTTTTAGCGCGAACTCCGCCTGGCCCAGATGGTCGTCGAGATGACGGCGCGTGGAGAGCGGGACCGGCATGGTCAGCCCGCCATCGCCATGCCGGTTTTCGGCGTCGTGAGGATTTGCCGGTTCTTCCGGTTCATCTCGCGGAGCACTTCGCCGACGAAGGCTTTGTCCTTGTAGAACGGCTGGGTGCCTTCGAGCCGCTGGTCGATGCGCGCCTGCACCTCGGGCGTTTGCGCGTCGTAGAACGCCTTGGCCTGCGGCAGTTGTTTTTCGACAAGGCGCATTTCCGATTCGTGCCGCTGCATGTCCTTGTAGAGGAGCATGTCGACGGCCCGGGCCGGTGCCTCCGCGACGACGCGCGTGAAATACGCGGCATCGCTGGCGTTGGCGGATTTGTAGGCGTCCAGCCGCTTCTGGATTTCGGGATTGTTGCGGAACTGCAAGGCGCCCTCGTTCTCGGGCGGGAGCGTGGCGGTGTTGTCTTTGGTTTTGATTGGCATGGTGGCGATGGTGATTTGCCGCCCACTGGGAAGCGTGCGGGGCGGCGATGAGCACGTCAGGCGGAGGTCCGCCAAAAACTATTTGAGCGCGGGGTTGAACGGCGGCTCCACCGGGCCGCGCACGAGCCGCAGCGCGAGATCGAACTGGGCGCACACGTCCTCGGCGTCGTGCCGCGCGAGGGCGAAGGCCATGAGCGACTTCGCCTCGATCTTCGGCGTGGTGTCGCCGAACCGTTGGTTCAGTTTGTCGGCGGCGGTGTAAAATTCGGCGGCGACGGTTTCGGGAATCTGGAGGTTGAGGTGCATCATGATGGGTTTGGGTTGAACGGATGATTTTGGTTTTGATGGGAAGTCCGCCGGCCTGGGGAGCAGGGACGGACCGGAACGGCGCGCAGGTGGGGCCGGGAGCCGGGGCGGGGGCCGCGCCGCGCCGGCGGACGGACGGCCGCAGCGACGGGCCGCGTTCGTCCTTGCGGGGCCTTGCCGGC
>JBDSGI010000167.1:0-4074 GCA_039919035.1 Opitutaceae bacterium | reverse complement strand
GGAAAAGGAACAGCTCACCAAGAAAATGCGCGCCGCGTGCGGCTGTGGCGGCACCGTGAAAGACGGCGCGATCGAGATTCAGGGCGACCAGCGCGAGAAGATCGCGGAGATTCTGAGCGCGGCGGGGTTCCGGCCGGTGATGGCGGGAGGGTAGGAACGAACTGACTTGCGAACGGGCCTACGCCGCCAATCCAGCCGTGAGCGCCAGCGCGCCCTTGGCGCGATTGAGGATGTAAAGGTGATAGCCGGGGGCGCCGTGCGCGAGGAGGTCCCGGATTTGAGTGAGGGCCCAGTCGATGCCGATGGTTTCGACCACATCGGTGTTTTCGGCGGCGACTTCCAGGCGAGTGAGCAGTTGCTTGGGTAGCGCGGTGCCGCACATCGCGGTGAAGCGCTGGATTTGCTTCAGCGAGAGCACCGGCATGATGCCGGGCACGATCGGGATGGTGATGCCGGCGGCGCGGCATTTTTCGACGAAGCGATAATAGACGGTGTTGTCGAAGAACAGCTGCGTCGTGACGAAAGCTGCGCCGGCATCGACCTTGCGCTTGAGATTCGCGAGGTCGATTTCGAGCGAGGGCGCCTCGGGGTGCTTTTCAGGGTAGCCGCCGACGCCGAGGCACAGATCGACGTGGCGCGCCTGCAACAGCGCGACGAGGTCGCTGGCGTAGCGCAGACCGTCCGTGTAGGGCGTGAAACTCGTTTCACCCTTCGGCGGATCGCCGCGCAGCGTCATGATGTTTCGAAAACCGCCGGCGTGGATGCGGTCGGCGACGGCAGACAGCTCGTCACGCGAGTGGCCGACGCACGTGAGGTGCGGCATCACCGTGAAGCCGAAATCGCGCTTCAAGAAATCGCAGACCTGCGCGGTGCGGTCGCGGGTGGTGCCGCCGGCGCCGTAGGTTACGGAAACGAAGTCCGGGTTCATGCGCTTGAGTGCGCTGGCCGTGGCGCGCAGGGCGTCGACGCCGGCGTCATCCTTCGGCGGATAGAATTCTAGCGAGCGCAGGGGACGTTTTTGCGCGAACAGTTCGGAGATGGGACGGTCGGGCGTCATCGTTGCGCGCGACGGAAGGGAAAACCCGGCGGGGCGTCGAGCGACGAATGCGGCATCGCGCGACTGCTTCGACGAATGGAGGCTAATATTGCTTGGTAGGGCGCGAGCTTGCTCGCGCCGTTTGGAATCGGCCTCTGCAAGCTGAGGCCGATTCCCGTCGAATTACTTCGCGACCGGCGGACTCTTGACCTCGGTGTCCTTCTTCATGTCGGCCGGAGCCGACGGGGGAGGAGCGGGTTCAAACATCTCTTCCGCCTTCTGCGGCAGGCCGGTGAAAGTGTAATCGGAGATTTGGAACGCCCGCTTCTGCATGAGGGTGTTCACGGGCGCCGTCGTGCCGTCGCTGTGCGAGATCGTCACGAAGACGGGGCCGGCCGGGATGGTTTCGAATTCGGGTGCGAGGGGCTTGTCATCCTTCTTTTCCTCCCCGGGTTTGGCGGGGTCCTTGTTCTCGTCCTTCTTCAACAGATCGGCGACGCTGCCCAAGGCCGCGGGACCGGTTTTGCCGTCGGCGGCTGCGGCCGACGTCTTGAGCTTCTTTTCCTCGGGCTTTCGGCCGAGTGCGACCTTGATGACTTTCTTGTCGAAGGTCTCCAATTTGAGGACGCGTTCGTTTGCCTTTGCGGCCGTGGCATTGGCGTCGTCGGGCGCGGTGGTGTCAGAAAACCGCACGGTGCCTAGCGAGCTCAGGAGGGTCGAGACCTTGTCGGCCTTCACCTTCTGGCCGTCGGGCGTCTTGTCGGCGGTCCATGGATCTTCCTTTTTGGCGCGGGAAAAGGTGATCGGGCCGCCTTCGGCGAAGGGCACTTCGATCTTCGCGATTTCGTCGGACTTGAGGTTGAGCAGCTCGGTGTTGGCCCAGTTCTTCGGTTCGGGGTCGAGCCAGGCGGTGAGATTGGTGAGAAATGCCTTCGGTTCATCGCCGAAGCGCACGAAGCGACCTCCGCCCGTCTCGGCATTTTTCCCAAGCGTAAGGGAAACGAGCGATTTGTCCGCCGCGTCGAGCAGTTCGATCTTCGTGTCCTTGAATTCCAGACGCGCGATGCGTTCGGGACTGTTGGTGACGAGACGCTGGAGCTTGGCCTCGGTGAGATTGCCGATGAAGCCGGAGAGTTTGGCGAAGTCGGCGGGGAAATCGTAGTAGGAAGGCACGCGCCACGTGCCGTCGGGCTGGCGGGTGAGTTCGACCGTCTTCCCGGCGTCGGCCATCCGGAGTTTCATCGCCTTGTCGATCAGCGCGGGATCGACGAGGGGCTTGTTGAGCCGGGAGTCGGCGACCTTGTTTTCTCCGGGGCGGGTCGCGAAAAACGCGATGATCGACAGGGCGGCGAGCAGGAGGACGGCGAGGAGGAGGTTTTTCAATCTCATGGCGATGGATCGGGAGCCGGACGTGACGCGGCGGAAGGGATCACTTTTTCCGGTTGCGGTAGAACCAGAACCCAAAAACGCCCACGAGTAGCGGCGTGCTGAGGAGGTTAATGACGAGGAGGCGGTTTTCCAACCGGTCGATATCCTCGCGAAGCTTCAGGCGAATCTCGCGGCGCTGGCCGCGGAACTTGGCCTGCTCTTTCTGGAAATTTTCGATCGCCTTGGCAATTTCCGGCGTGGCGACGAGCCGATTGCCTTCGCCCTTTTTGCCTTGGAGTTCGGTGAGTTTTTTCTGCACGTCGGCAAGTTGGCCGTCGAGTTCGGCGAGCTTGGCCTGATAGCGCTTCTGGGCCTCGGCCTCCATCTGGCGCACGACGGAGAATTCGCGCACCGACGAACCCTTGCCGCGGATCGAAATCAGATCCTGGGAGCCGCCGAGGAACTCCACGGTGTTAGCCGCGAACGCGAGATTGTCGTTGAACGGTTCGGCCGCGGTCTGGCCGAAGAAGTTGAATTTGCGGACGCTGTAGTCGTCGAAGAGCCAGTCGGTGTCGGCGATCACGAAGAGGGTAGAGTTGGTCTTAGATTCCTTGAGCGAGTCGGCGGCGGGCTTGGGCTCTTCCTTTTTGGCTTCGTCTTTTTTCGTAGGATCTTCGGCCTTCGGCTCATCCTTCGGCGCGCCGTCGGGAAACGCCGTCTTGAACTTTCCGGTCACGAGCGCGGCGATGGTCTTCTTGCCGCTGGGGGTGATTTGCTTGGCGACATCGTCGGGCTGGGCGAATTGCAACATCAGGCTGGCGATGTCGCCGGACTCCGCGGACGTTTCGACGAGCGGCGTGAACGTGAGGGTGGAGCTCTCTTTTTTCGCAATGCTGCCCGATTCGATGAACATCGCGGAGTTGAGCTGCGCCGTGGGCAGCGACTTCTGGTTGAAGGCTTCTTTGCCGCGCAGGCTGAGCCAAATCGGGTAGCGCGCGGTGCCGCCGCCGCCGGTCTGCACCTGCGTCGCGTTGACCAAATCGCCGACGACTTTTTGCGCGTCGTATTGGATGCCGTAGGCATTGAGCAGCGTGGGCAAATCGCTGGAGACGTTCTGCGGAGGCTGCCCCATCATCTGTTGCTGGGGGTTGCTCTGGCGTTTGAAGTGTTGCGACGACGGATCGAGCGCGAGGAAGACTGGCTTGCCGCCAAGGAGAAACTGGTCGATGGCAAATTGGAGCTTCGGCGTGACGCCCTGCGGATGGGCAATGACGAGCGCATCCAGCCCGGGAGGAAGTTCGGTGGCGGTCGCCTCGACCGTCACAATCTGAAAGGACTGCTCGAGCTCGCCGACGATCATCTGCGCGGGCTGCGGCTGTTGGCGCATCATCATCATCATCTGCATCTGCTGCGGGTTGGTGCCCTGCAATGGCAGGCTGGTGAGCAGGCCGAGCTTCCGTTTGTCGAACTGCTGCACGCTGTAAACCAGCTTGGATAGGTCGTATTCGAGGAACTGTTCGCGCTGCGGAGCGAACGACGTAATCGTCTTCTGCTGATCCGCCTGCGTCACGATCAGGCCGAAATAAAACGGCTCGCCGCCCTGTTGCGCGACTTGGGGCTGAAGGCCGGAGGCGGTGGCTTTTTCCTCCTCGGGGGTGTCCGGGCGCGGA
>JBDSGI010000166.1:0-2788 GCA_039919035.1 Opitutaceae bacterium | reverse complement strand
GATCGTGACAGTAGCTTTGTTGCCGGTGATCTCGACGCTTTGATATTCCGGACTGCGGAAAGGAAACTTCAGGCCGTAGTCTTTCACGAGCGCCCAGCGCACGAGCCGGGAAGCGACATCGTATTTGTTGCGCGGGTGGATGTCGCGGCCTTCGCCGAGGTCGATGATGACGGCCTGACCCGTGTTGGGCACGCGCAGGGTTTTGGTCTGAGTCTCGCGGAGTTCCGCCCAATCGCTTTCGCCGGGCGCGGCCTTCTCAGCTTTGAAATCAGCGAGCTGCACCCAGTAGAACGAAAAGTCCCCTTGCCCCTGCTCTTTCCGCCATTGCTCGATGAGAAAGGGGAAAAGTTCGGCGTGCTCGTAAGCGCGACCGGCGTTGGATTCACCCTGATACCAGATCACGCCCTTGATGCCGTAGCCGAGCGTGGGATTGACCACACCGGCAAAAATATTTCCAGGCCGAGCGTTGCCGGTGAGCCAAGCTTGCGGCGACTGCGGGGCAACGGGCGGAGTTTTCTTTTCCGCCTTCGCTTTCTCCACGTTTTCCTTCCACTTCGCCTGCGCGGCGACGTAATCGGCTTTGCTCTTCTCCGTCTGCAAATCCGCTTCGCGTTTGCGCGTGCCCTCCATCAGCAGCGCAAAACGCGAATCGCGTTCCATCGTCTCGCGGCGCACCCAAGCCTCTGCGGCCGAGCCGCCCCACGCGTTGTCGATCAGACCGATGGGCACATCGAGGATGTCGTGGAGGTAGCGGCCATAGAGGTAGCCAATGGCACTAAAATTCTTCGCATTGATCGGCGTCGCGACCTCCCACTGCCCCTTGAAATCCGTCTTCAATTCCTGCGTGCCGACCTGCGGCACCGAGACGATGCGCAAATGTGGCCGGCGCGCCCCGGCGCCCTCGATATCGCCGGTATAGGTCTGGCCAAGCGACCACTGCATATTCGACTGGCCGGAGCACATCCAGACTTCACCGATGAGCACGTCTTGAATCTCGCGCTTGCTCGTGCCCGCGATGGCGAGTGTCTGCGGCGCTTTGTTCGCCGGCAACGCCGCGAGTTTCACCGTCCACCGTCCATCCCTGCCGGCGGTCGCGGCGTGCGACTGGCCGGCGAAGGTGACCGTGACCTTGGTGCCTGGCGTGTCCCAACCCCAGATGGGGTTGGCCAGCTTTTGCTGAAGGACCATGTGGTCGCCGATGATGGCGGGGAGCTTGAGTTCGGCGCGTAGCGCGGAAACGCACACGAAGCCGAGGGCGAGGAGGACGCGGAGGGATTTCATGGGGAATAAGACGAAAGCGAGGCGCGCACCATTGCTTGAGATGCGAATGAACGGTGTTGGCGAATCCGCACTGCGAAAGCAACCGCCGCCTCCGTCTGGGAAAATATTTGCTCACAGCTTGCCGCGTCGTGGCGCGCGAGCCAACGTCACTCATCCATGAGCGGCTACGGCTATTCCGAAGGGCACCGGCCCGTCACCTACTGGCGGGGCTATCCGATCTACGCGGCCCATCTGCTCGTCGCTTTCTATTGCGCCCTCATGGTCGTGGTCGCGGTGCTCGGGCGGAGCGCCTATCCGATTTTCGAGTGGCTGGGTTTCGCCAGCGCCAAGGTCTTCGCCGGCCAAGCTTGGCGGTTTTTCAGCTACGGTCTTTTCAACCCGCCGAGCCTGTCGTTCGCCATCGATATGCTCATGCTAGTTTGGTTCGGCGGCGAGTTGGAGCGCAGCTTCGGCCGGAAAATCTACACTCAGCTCTACGTCGGTATATATCTGGCTCCGGTGCTGGTGCTCACTTTCGTTGGACTCTTCCGCCCCACGGCCGCGTTCGGTCAACCTGGGGCGCTCGCACTGTTCATTGCTTTTGCGACCTATTTTCCGGGCGCACCTGTTTTCTTCACGCTACTGGCGAAATGGGCCGCGCTCGCTCTGGTGGGCATCTATTCGCTCATCGCCCTCTCCGACCGCAACTGGACGGCGCTGATTTTGTTGTGGTCCACCTGCGGCTACGCCCACGCCTTCGTCCGGTATCAGCAGGGCCACCTCCCCCTACCCGACCTCCGCTTTTGGCAACGCCAGCCCAAGCTTCGCGTGCTGCCAGATCTGCCGACCAAGCCCGCGCCCGCCGCGAAAAAAAGCGCGCCGGTCGATCCCAACATGGCCGAAATCGACGCGCTGCTCGACAAGATCGCGACCTCGGGGCTGGGGAGCCTCACCGTCAAGGAGCGGGCGCAGTTGGAGGCGGCACGACATGATTTGAGAAAACGCGGTGCGGACCGAAACACCTGAGCCGCATCCCGCGGCCCCTTCCTCCCCTCTTCCGTCACAGCATGGCCCTCGCCTATAAAATCGCCGTCCTCGTCTTCCTCGAAAACCACGCCGGCGAACAACTCCTGATGTTGCGCGCCAAACCGCCGAATCTCGGCAGCTGGAGTCCGATCGGCGGAAAATTAGAAACCGCCATCGGCGAATCGCCGTTCGAGTGCGCGGTGCGCGAGACCTTGGAGGAGACCGGCCACCGCGTCACGGCGGCCGACCTCCACCTCTTCGCCATGATCGCGGAGAAAGCCTATGAAGGGCAGTCGCATTGGCTCATGTTTCTTTTCCGCTGCAAAATTCCCCTCGCCACCCTTCCGCCCGATATCGCCGAGGGCAAATTAGGATTTTTCTCCCGCGCGGCCATCGACCAACTCGCGATTCCCGAGACCGACCGCAACGCCCTCTGGCCGATCTATGATCGGTATCGGGAAAAATTCGTCGCGCTGAAAGCTGACTGCGCGCCGGGCAAACC
>JBDSGI010000165.1:0-7967 GCA_039919035.1 Opitutaceae bacterium | reverse complement strand
CGCTCGGCAATCGCCCGCCCGATCCCGCTCGTTCCGCCGGTGACGATGATGACTTTGTCCTTTAAGCGCATGGTTGCTCCTTAAACCGGCTTCAGCACGGCCTTCACGATTTCGCCACCGTGCATTTTCTCGAAAGCCTCGTGCCACGACTCCAGCGCCCACACGCCGCCGAGGATTGGCTTCACGTTGAGCTGACCCGAGGCGAGCAGCGCCAGCACGCGCTCCCACACCGGCCAGTTGTGGCTGAAACTGCCCTGCAAAGTGACGCTTTTCTGCACCAGTTGATCGAGTGAGAAGTTCAGGGGCTGCGGGCCCCAACCCACCTTGCTGATCCAGCCGGCCGGCCGCACGAGATCGAGCGCGATCTTGAGCGCCGCGGAGGCGCCCGCCGCATCGATCACGCCGTCGGCGCCGAGCCCGTCGCGCTGCTGCGCCCACGCGGTCGCATCGCCCACGATCACTTCACAACCGTAAACCTTCGCCACCTCCAGCCGCGGGCGATCACGCTCAAGGCCCACGAGCGCGACCTCCGCGCCCGCCAGCCGCGCCATCGCCGCGCACAAAATTCCAATCGGTCCCGGCCCCAACACGATCACGCGATCGCCGGGATGCACGCGGGCGTTGTTCACCACCGCGTTGTAGGCGACGCAGCAGGGCTCGGTGAGCGCGGCGAATTCCATCGCCAGCCCGTCGGGCACGCGGTGCAGACAGCGCGCCGGCACGCGCACGAAGCGGGTCATCGCGCCGTCCACGCCGTAACCAAATCCTTTCCGCTTCGGCTCCAGATTGTAGAGGCCCGCGCGCGTGAGCGGGCTGTTCGGATCAATCACGGCGGCGGTTTCGCTCACGACGCGATCGCCTTCACTCCAGCCTTTCACGTTCGCGCCCAGCGACGCGATGCGCCCGCCAAATTCGTGGCCCAGCACAACCGGATAGTTCACCGGCCAGCTGTGGTGCCCCGTCCACTGGTGCAGGTCGCTCCCGCAGACGCCCACGGCCTCGACGGCCAGAATCACATCCTCGGCGCCCGGTTCGGGGCGCGCGAATTCGCGCAATTCCACGCTATGGGGCGTGGAGGAAAAATTAACAACGGCGGGTGATTTCATGCAGCGCGGTTTTGGGTAGGGCGGGTCTGTGACCCGCCCTTGGAATTTATCATCGCTTCGAGGGCGGGTCACAGACCCACCCTACTTTCACGTCGCCGAAACCATGCACGCGCTCGCAGATGATGCGCAGCGTGCCTTCGAGATTTCCATCCGCCGTCTTGAACGCATCCGCGTCCACCGCCAGCGGCGCGCCGATGACCACGAGCGGCGCGCCATACTCCGGCGTCCGCACCGCCTGTTCCAACGTCAGCCCGCCCACCGCCTGCACCGGCACGCTCACGGCCGCGACGACTTCGCGCAACTGGTCCAGCGGGCTCGGCATCCGTCGGCCCGCCGCCGCGATGCCGCGGCGCTCATCGTAGCCAATGTGGTGAATCACAAAGTCGCAACCCAGGTCCTCGATGAATTTCGCGCCCGCCACCATGTCCGGGCAGCCGAGGTTGTCGCCCATCACTTTCACCCCGTGATCGCGGCCGGCTTTCACCACACACTTCAACGTCTCCTCGTGCGCGCGCGCCATCACGACCACGTGCGTCGCGCCCGCCTTTGCCATCATCTCCGCCTCCAGATAGCCGCCGTCCATCGTCTTCAGATCGGCGACGATCGGGACGCCGGGAAACCGCTCCCGCAGGGCGCGCACGCCATGCAGGCCTTCCGCGAGAATCAGCGGCGTGCCCGCCTCCAGCCAGTCGATGCCCGCACGCCGCGCGAGCGTCGCGGTGGCGATTGCTTCGGTGAGGTTGGTGAGATCGAGCGAGATCTGGACGACGGGGCGCATGGGGTGTCGGCAAAGCTTGCGTGGCCGAGACGGCGCTCGTCAACGCACCTGTAGCGTGTCGCCCTCGAAGGTCAGGTCGAGCGCGGGGATGACGACCGCCTTGCGCGCGCCCTGCTTTCGCACGGTCCCGGCGCGCCACGCGTCGTAACCCGTGGACTTTGCCATCGCCAGCGCGGCGTCGGCGTTTTCCGCCGACACAAACGCCGCGAACCCCACGCCCATGTTGAAGGTCGCGTAAGCCTCGCGCCGCTCAATCGGCCCGGCCTCCATCATGAATTGAAACAACGCCGGCGCGGGCCGCGGATTGGTGATCTCGTAGACAAACGGCTCCTCCAGCCGCATGAGCTTGCGCCAGCCGTGCCCGGTCACGTGCGCGACGTAATTGAGCTTCAGCCCGCGCCGCTGGCACTCGCGCACAAACGCCACGTAAATCACCGAGGGCGCGAGCAGCGCCTCGCCAAACGACCGCGTGTCACCGTGGCCAATCGGCGTGAGATAGCCGTCCTTGAGCTGCGCCGCGAGCCGCCGGCACAGCGAAAGTCCGTTGGTCTGCACCCCGGAGCTGGCAAAGAAAAGAATCGCGTCGCCCTCCTTCACGTCACCCACGATTCGAAGATTTTTCGGCGCGATTTTCCCGATGGCCGATCCCGCGAGCACGATCGCCTCCGGTTCGACTACGCCGCCAAGGGTCGGCGTCTCGCCGCCACCCCAGACCGCGCCCGCCGCCCGACAGCCCTCGGCAAAACCCGCCACCAGCGCATTCGTTCGCGTCGTATCGGCAAACCAGCCGGAGTCGCCCACCGCCGCGTGCATCGCCACTGAAATCGGCAGCGCCCCGCACGTGATGAGGTCGTTCACAATCGTCGCCACCGTATCGATCGAGATCTCGCGGTAGAAACATTTGCCCGTTGCGGCATACACGGCGTCGGCCACGAGGTTCTTCGTGCCGAGCCCTTCTTCCACGTGCGCCAGAAAATGATCCGCCGCCTCCATGAGATACGCGCTCTCGCCGCGCGTCGTGGCCGGCTCCGAATAACCGTGGTCGCGGAGCAACCCGGCGGTGGTCCTGGCCGCCTGCTGGCAGGCGCGCTTGAAGGCATCGAGCTGGTCGTAGCGGACGCCGGAGGCTTCGTAAGAAAGACTCATTTAGTAGGCCCGTTGACCACTCACCTTGTCGTTATAATTCACGAAGGCTTGGTTGACCACGCGGTAGCCGCCGGGCGTGGGATACTTGCCCGTGAAATACCAGTCTCCGCGATGCTGCGGCACCGCGATGTGCAGGTTTTCAATCGTTTGGAAGATGACTTCGAACTCGCCCTGCCATTCGAGCTGCTTGGGACGCACCAGCTCCATGATTTTGCGGGAAATCTCCTCGGGCGTAAACGGCTCGTAGAGCCGGCGGACATGATTCGTCTCCCCGCCCTTCGCCACTTCATCGCGGCACAGCTCGTAAACCTCGTCAATTAGGGTCTTCTGGCCACGCTCGTGCAGCAGCGAGATCGCGGCCTCGAACGCGATGAATTTCCCCAGCTCCGACATGTCGATGCCGTAGCAGTCTGGATAGCGAATTTGCGGCGCGGTCGACACGATCACGATCTTCTTCGGGTTCAGCCGCGCCAGAATGCGGAGGATCGAGCGTTTGAGCGTCGTGCCGCGCACGATCGAATCGTCGACGACCACGAGATTGTCCACGCCCGGGCGCACGGAGCCGTAGGTAATGTCATAGACGTGGCTCGCGAGGTGGTTGCGCATCGTCTCTTGCCCGATGAAGGTGCGGATTTTGATGTCCTTGCTCACGACTTTCTCACCGCGGGGCCAGTTGCGCAGGATGAGATCGTCGAGCATCGCCTCATCGAGGTTGCCCTCGCTGCTCGCCTTGAGGATCGCGGCTTTCACTTCGTCGCGGCGCTGCGTGCGCAACTCGGACATCAGGCCGTAGAACGCGGTCTCGGCGGTGTTGGGAATAAAGCTGAAGACGGTGTTGCCCCACTCGTGGTTGATGGACTGCAGCACCTGCGGCGCGAGCTGCCCGCCCAGCGCCTGGCGCTCGCGGTAAATATCGACGTCGTTGCCGCGCGAAAAATAGATCCGCTCGAAGGAGCACGACGTGCGCGGCAGCGGCGCGGTAAATGGGGCCGACACCACCGTGCCGCGCCGTTTGATCACCACGGTGTGGCCGGGCTCAACCTCGCGCACCTGCTCGACCGCGAGGTCGAACACCGTCAAGAGCGGCGCGCGTTCCGAGGCAAACGCCACCACCTCGTCGTTTTGAAACCAGAAGCAGGGCCGGATACCCGAAGGATCGCGCGCCACGAACGCGTCGCCATTCCCGATCAGGCCCGCCAGCACGTAACCGCCGTCCCATTTCTGCGAGGCGCGGGTAAGGACGCGCGTGACGTCGAGGTCTTCGCTGATGCGGCGCGAGAGCTCCTCGCCGGTGAGGTCGCGCTTGCGCAGAAAACGGTAGATATCCTCGTGCTCCTCATCGAGGAAGAAGCCGATTTTCTCCAGAATGGCCTGCGTGTCCGTCGCGAAAATGGGATGCTGGCCCATCGCGATGAGCGACCGGTTCAACTCCTCGGTATTCGTCAGGTTGAAGTTGCCGCAGAGCGCCAGATTCCGCGTCGGCCAAGGGCTGCGGCGAAAATAGGGGTGGCACGACGATAGACTGTAGCCGCCGCTGGTGCCGTAGCGCAGGTGCCCCATCAGCAATTCGCCGCCGAAGTCGAAATTCGTTTTGACCGTGTCGGCAAACTCCGGGTGGACGACGCCCGTCTTGACGTGCTCGTTGTATTGGGCGAGCAGCGTGCGAACGATGCGCTCCAGGGGATTCGACTTGATGTTGCGCTCCCGAAACATGAACGGAGTGCCCGCCGGCATATCGAGCTTCACGCAGGCCACGCCCGCGCCGTCCTGACCGCGGTTGTGCTGCTTTTCCATCAGCAGAAAAAGTTTCTCAAAGCCCCAGAGCGGCGAACCGTATTTCTGCTGGTAATGGGAGAGTGGTTTGAGCAGCCGCACCAACGCGACGCCGCACTCGTGGGAAATCCGGTCGCTCATGCCTGCGGTCGCGCTGCGTGGTGGTTGGTCGTCACTCGAATCAAAGAGAAAATCGATTCCGGGCAGGCGCAAGCAATGGTCAACGGCTTTCTCGACACGCCGCGTCTTATGCGCGCCCCCGCCGGCCAAACCCGCCGCCTACGGCGCGGCGACGAGCTGCACCGCGTCAATCTGTTTGTAGCCGGGGCCGCTCGCGAGATTCAGGGTGAGTTTGATTTTAACGACGGCGTAGTCCGTCGCCGGCACGCGCACGGCGAACCACACGATCTCCCTCACCGCTGGCGCCTTGTAGGGATCCGGGCCTTCCCACCACACGTGCGCGGTGCCATCCGGCTCGAAGGCCTCGACTTTGACGATGGCCCCGGACGCGTCGCTCTGCCGCACGCGCACTTCCGTCGCCCGAACCGGTTTTGCAAAAGTCACCCCAAGCCAGTCCATGCCTTTGTCGCGCACGGCCGGACACCACGCAGCGGGGCTGTTCCCGACCACCGGCACGTTCGGCGCGCCCGTGGCCTGAGCCGCCGAATACTGCGTGCGGCCGTATTGCGAGCCAGCGGTGGCACTCGCGGCCCACTGGCCAGAGGGGTCAGCGAGGATTTTCGCTTCAGAGAGGTCAGCGGATGGGACGATCGTTCCAATCGACGACCCGACCGCTATTGTCGGACTTGTGGTGAAGGCGGAAGCCGTGGTCGATGCAGGTTTCGTCGGGACCGACGACCCAGCACTCGGTGCCGGAGCCTGTCGAGCAGTCGGTGATAGGATCGCTGGAGGCGGTGATGCTGGCGCGGATGGGCTCACGGCAGCCGGCACCGCTGCGCCAGCGGGCGCGGTTTTGGCAAGCAGCCCGGCCGCGTCTTTTTCGGAAACTCTGATTACCTCGAGCGGAGGCCACGTCCATCCCGGCACGCTGGCCGAAGCCTCGTCACCCGCGAGCGGCGCAGCGAGAACGCGTTGTTGCACGTCGAACAAGATCGGCGGCGGAGGACCTGGCGTCTTGGGCGAGAGCGAGCGTGCCGCACGAGCCACACAAATCCTCGCGGCGATTGGATTGCGGCCGGCCAAGGCGACCTCCGCGCGCAGGCACAGTAGCTCTACTTCGTCGGGCTTTTTGGCGAGCACCACGTCCAGCAAGCGCGCCGCCTCTTCGAACGACCCCTGCGAAAATGCCATCTGCGCCCGCGCAAACGTGCGCGCACTCACCCGCTCCGGGTCCAAGGACACACGAATGATGCTGCACGCGGCGTCTTCCGAGGAAACCTCACCGGTCCAACCGGCGCCGCCTTTCAAGGCCAGCCGTGCGCGCACGACGTAATCTCCCAGCGCCAGACCCTGCGTGGCACTCCCGGGGAAAATCCACATGCCGCCCGCAACGCGATCACGGTCGAGCGTGGCGCGCGGAGACGCCGGAAGACCCACGGCAGTTCCACGCGCCATCACCGCGCCGCCACCCGCAGCCACTAAATCCACCGCGACGGCATCAGCCCACGTGCCGCTGGTCGGCGCGAGTTCAACTCGACCGCTGCCCTCACCCGAAGACTCAATGCGCACCATCACGCGCAGCGGCTCGCCCTGCTCGAGCGCGTCGTCCAGCAACCCGCGCAATGCGACGGAGATTCCTGGAGCGGCCACAACCGTTGTGACCGCCGAGGTGGGCACGGCTGCAACCCCATCCGCCACAGCCGCGGTGAGGACTCCGGCGGCGAGCAACGAACGTAAGAAACGAATCCCCGTTTTCATTTTTGCACTTTGCGCGGAGGAATCGCGTCATTGGGGCAGATCTGACTGAAGCAATCCCCCTCGCCCGCCGCAGCATTGCCGTAGCGAGACTGCGGTTTGTGGCCGGCCGCGTTGATACCGGTGCCGGCGCCCGAGTGACAGATGTCGATGCCGATGCGCTCGGTGCCAGGCGTTCCGAGATACAGCGTGTCCTTGCGCGCAGTCGCTTCATAGAACTTCGCGAAGTAGTAGCGCATCACGCAGTCTTGGTCGCCCGCGTGCTCGCCATGCGTGATCCCCACGGTTCCTTGCAGGTGCATGAAGCAATAGACGATCAAGATCTCGAGGTGCATGTCGGCATATTGCTCGGGACTGTTGATGCCATTGTAGCCCACGCCGTTCCGCGCGATGAAGCCGCGGCCTTCCGCCAATTTTTGCTCAAGCAGCACGGCATCGGCAAACTCGCGCAACTTCACGTAGTCGGGATAGGCCTTTGTGGCCTTATCGTGGCCAGCTTCGTCCAGCACGGCAATGGGAGCTCCGTCCGGGGACGAGGCGTAGTAAGGCCGGCCCACTTTGTTGAACGGATTCCGCGGCGAAACGTAGCCGACAATCTGCCGGTAATCGCCACTGCCGTGATGCTCGACGCCGACACTGTGCAGCAACTCGTGCGCAATCGCGCGGTCGTAGGCGAAGATCGTGTCGCGAGCGGGCAGATTGAACGGTTTGTTGAAGATGCTTTCCGTGTCGCCCCGCGCGAGGATGCCGACACCCTTCGTGATTCCCGGCCGCCCGGCCACCCCCGCCTTCGTCATCGGCGTGTCGGCGCCGTTGTCGCCCAGCCCCGCACGTGTAAACGTCTTCACCCAGACTCCATGTTGATCCACTCGGTGCGGGGCGTCGCGGTGGTTGCCGTTCATCAGCCGCGTCGTCTGCGACATCTCGCTGCGCTTCAGTTTGGAGTGCACGCGTAACTGCGAGAGGCGTTCGAAGAGGTTGATGCCGTTCTGGCCGTCGCCGCCGATCAGATTCAACACAAAAAACTCCTTCCGCTTCGGATCACCTTCGACGTGTTTTCCGTTCACCGCCCAGCCGCGGTATTCCTCGTAGAGCGTGAAGCCGTCGCCGTCCGCCTTCTGGCCCTCGACTTTCTCGGAGTCGTCTCCAGCGGCCAGATTCATCACGTCTTTTTCGCGCCGCCACGATTCGGCGATCCAGTCGGGCCCTTTCATTTTCGGGAGGCGCACGAGATCCTGCTCCCCACCCGAATCCTTCATCAGCCCAATGAGCTCGCGACCGTCCTCGAG